>CAMZLL010000095.1 GCA_947311505.1 uncultured Cryomorphaceae bacterium | reverse complement strand
AGGGCATCTCTAAAAACTCATTTCTTTCAAAAAACAAAGATAATGAATGAGATGCGAAGTATTTTTTTTTAGAATAGCCGTAGCTATATTAAAAAAATATACTGAAGTCAGATTGTTTAGTATCTTTATTCCCATTGGGTTTACAGAGCTTCTCAAATACTGCTTCAAAATTTATTACATTATCTCGATAGTGCTTCAAAATTTTTCCTTGTCTTAGAAAAGCTCTGAAAATTTTGATGCGAAGGAGTTTTTAGAGGTGCCCTTTAGTACTTCGACTTCGCTCAGCAACCAAACAAAAAAGGATGCCGTTCCTATCCCTCACGCAACTGACAACTAGTGCTTTGATTTGTAAGTTCCGTTTTTTAACTTACGAGATACTAGCACTAGCTTAATATGGACAACATCGCTTCATCCAAATCCGTATAGCTTGGTTGAAATCCATTTTTCAAAATTTTATCATTAGAAACCGTTGTTCCATTCAAAAGCAATTCTGCCATTTCTCCAAAAATCATTTTAAGCATAAAACTAGGAACTTTAGGCAACCTCATTTTCTTACCCAAAGCGTCAGCGATAGATTTTGTAAATACAGCATTAGTCGAATTATTGGCAACTGCATTATAAACACCATCCCAGCTATTATTTTTAATTGCATTCATATATATAGCCACCATATCGTCAATATGTATCCAAGGCATTATCTGCTCTCCAGAACCTATTGGAGCTCCAAGCCCTCGTTTTACGGAGCTTTTTATCTTTTCTACAGCCCCTCCCGAATCAGACAATACGATACCCGTTCTTATAATAGCTACTCTAGTAATATCTTCAAATTTATGGGCTGCATTTTCCCATTGTCGGCAACACTCCGCAGCGAAATCAGTCCCGCAAACATCTTCTTCATTGAATGATGCAGCTCTAGTAACTGCTCCATAATATCCAATACCAGATGCAGAGATAAAAGCTTCAAGTTTCAACCCTTGCTTTCTTATTTCGTTTTCTAACAATCTTGCGGTAAGCACTCTACTCTTTACGATTAATCGTTTGCGAGACATAGACCAAGGCTTATCTACAATAGACGCTCCTGCTAAATGAACAATATGAGTAACCCCCTTGAAAGCACCTTCCTCTATGTAGTTTTTTTTCCAATCCCATTCATAGGTTTTTATACCCATTTTAGAATTTTTGTACCGAGTAAGATGGGTTACCTCTATATCTTGGTTAAGCAATGCTTTTGTTAATGCTGTACCAATCAATCCTGACCCTCCTGTTATTAATACTTTCATAGTTTGTGATTTCTACTTGTAAATTTAAACAGAAAAAAGAGTACTAAACTAAATGTAACAAAGGTTTAACTTTTGGGGGATAAAAAAAGCCTCATCAATTTCTTGATGAGGCTTGAATAACAAATAATTATTGATGAAATTTAATTGGTTTTAACCATTTTCTTTGTAGAGATAACCTGCCCATCTGCTACCAAAGTATAGGTGTAAGTGCCCGTACTCAGATCACTAGCAAAAACTGTTATTTTCCCACTACCCATTTCTTCTATTTCTACAGATTTGATCAACTGACCTCTGATGTCATAGAAATGAATTTGAGCTCTCTGAACCGCTTCGGGAATAAAATATTCTATTACCGTTTGTTCAGCAAAAGGATTGGGAACATTTTGCTCCAAAATGATACTTGCATTATTTTCTAATACAATTTTCAACTCTTTTACAATACCGTTTTGCGTTTCTTCATCATTTTGTTGTATTTTAGAATTACTTAACTGGCATAAATATGGAAGTATTCCACTCAAACAATTTTCAAGAGAAGTTAACCTATCATTAAGATTGGTGATCAAGCTATCTTGTGTGTTGATGATAGAATCTTGACTTCCTATTTGAGCTCGTTGTTCTTGTATACCACCGATAAGAATTGGAATGAATTGTTCGTAATTTAATCCCTTAAACTGATAAGAAGGTACAACTACATTTCCAATAGAGTCATATTGAGCAGGACTATTGTTTTCTGACACAATAGAAGGTAGAATAGTCTCTACTTCTTGAGCTATTAAGCCATACTGATGACCATCGGCTAAATTCATACCAGGGAAATTTGCATCCGTGTATTCAAATGTCTTTGGTTGTAGCTGAGAGATAACATATAAAGAACTATCATAATCTACAATATTTGTTTTCAAATTTGCATCTGAACCTATAACTGTTCCATTTACATATATTGGACCATCAAAGTACCCAGCATATCCATTTTGGCCAGGTAGCATTTGACCATGAATCCCATAATTCACTATTCCATCACTTGCGAATCCGTGAACACCTGTAACAATAGGTGTAGAGCCCCCACCATCAGCTGCACCTACAACACCTTTAGAATATTGAGAAGCACTAAAGGCTGCAGCACTAACACCCTCATTGATAACAGCTTGATTACTTACTCCCCTTGCATCCACATAAATACCTTGATTTCTATAGCTTGCATTGTTAGCACGAATATCAAGTCCAATTGTTTGATAGGCATTTGCAGCTGTGATCCATAACTGCGACCCTACTCCTCTGTTTCCAATAACAGCAGGCATATCAACCATAAGACCATAATTTAAATCTGCGTTATTTGCAGTAAAAAAGCCACCTATATTTCTAACTTTGGGCGCAGTCTGAATTCCGTCTGCCTCTCCTTTTACTCCAATATAAGATAATCCAATAACAGAAGATACATCCTCATTATGAAAAGAACCCGCTATTGTTTGGTCAGAGATTGGAGACCCTATGTTTTGATATGCGCTTATTTTTGCTGGAATATTAAAATTACAATCAATCCCCACAGCAAGAGAGTTTGTACCTTGTAAACCTTGCCCTGTATAACGTATATTGAATCCTGTCATTGGTATTTCGTAGTCTCCTGTAAGTGGATTAGCCGTTGCTCCACAGTAGTTGCCTACACTTCCATTAGTTGCATCTGTTAGCACCACATCACCATCTGCATCAACAGTTAGCACTTTATTGCTATTCACACCGTTTACCGTGTTTGCAATGGTTGGAGACAAAGAAGTAAGCTTAGTAAATCTCAAGCCACTTGCATTAGTATTTCCATATTGGGGATTATTATTGTTAGCACTTATTTCTACTGTGTTTCCTGTACCACAAAAGGGAGTACCGATAAGTTGTCCACCAAAACCTGTACCGCTCGTTTCATTGTTTGCAGATGCAAACCAAAAAGTCTGATTTTTCTGATAAACAACTCTATCCGTAGTCATTTGAGTAGCGAGTAATCCTGCAATATTGATAGCTCCTCCAACATTACAGGGAACACCTAGCTGTATTTCATTGCTTGGATTGATGGAGATTCCGTTGTTTCCCGTCAATGTAGTAGTAACTGGCAAAGGACCAAAACTTCCATTACCCAAAAGCACATCGGTATTGTTTCCAGTAAAATCAATTCTTCTTACTTCTTGAGAATTAACATTACCCCCCATTTGATTTCCAACAATTATACAATCTGGATTACTAATAACGGGTACTTGCCTAATTCTTGCCCTTCCATTTACATCCAAAGTTCTCGTTGGATTAGACGTTAGGTTGATTCCAACTTTCCCTCCGTTTGGCTTTATATTTAGATTACCATTGCCCCTGGTTTTAAAATCTGTCCAATTACCTGTTTTATTGGTTAATCTTAACTGCCAATTAGTAGACAGCGTATTTTTAATTTCAGCAGTTCTAAAAGGATTTTTCGTATTGACCCCCAACCTTCGTTCGGCATTATCTTCCTGCACAACTAACCATTTAAAAACCTGCGTACTTGCTGATGGACCAGGAAAACTCCCGTTCACCCATACTTTGGACGCATAATTAACCGTGGAGTTAGCTCCTAAGCCGATAGAATACCCTTGATAAAAATCTCCTAAAGGTGTACCTGAAGCGTGCCCCATAAAATAGTTCCTATTCGTTTGAGGAGAACCACTCCACATAAGCGCTGCTTAATTTCTGAGCATAATACCTTTTGACCAACCAAAACCGGTAGCGATACCCGAACCGGTTACATCCAACTGAAACTGTGGATTGGTATTGTTGATTCCTACAAAGCCAGCTGTCGCCCCTGTTCCATTGTTTATGTGGATTCGTTCTGTATTTGCTGTTTCGATTCTTAAGGGCCTATTGTTATTTGTTCCAATTCTTTGAGATTGATTCGAAGCTCCTACATTATTACCTCCTTGATTCCAAGATTGGCTACTTGCAACATTACTCACAAATAGAGCCATATATAATATTTTAAATTTCATAGTTTGTTATTTGGTTTCATCTAAATAAATTAATAAAACTTGAATAACTTTTAAATACCGAACAATCATTCACATAATGAATAACATAATAATAAACGCCTTCAACACATGGCTTATTATAAATGTTAGTGCCGTCCCAGTTGAAATTTACGTCATTATTTTCATACACTAAAACTCCCCATTTATTATATACAGAAATAAGAAAATTACCCCCATAAAACAATAAATTGTTTATTTTAAATTCATCATTAACCCCATCACTATTTGGCGAAAAAACATTAGGTAGTGAGAATTCTACTTTATTAATTTCAAAGTCATATAAAGAAGCTGCTCCTAAAGAAAAGTGATTCGGTATTGTACAAATATATTTAGTGTTTGCATTTAAAACATCTACAATATATATATTGCCTTCAGCTATTACGGTTAAACTAAGCTTTTCTGAACATTCGAGTGGCGAAGTATAAATAGAGTACGCACTAGCTCCTGAAAGATTTAGCTCCCCAATGTCGACAACAGAAACTATTGTATCTGTGTATTTATTCAATTCTATTTTAATTAGATGATTATTGACATCCAACATATATAATACACCTTGGTAGTAGGCAAAATCTCCATTGCAATAATAACCTATACTTCCTAAATTCACTGCTGTGGCATTATTCTTATTTATTTTCACAAGAGAATCCTTATAATCTCCAATTAAATATGAATTATTTAATCCTACAAGCCCTGTTCCAGAAATCGGCAATCCATTTAGTGTTATTTGATTTATTGGTGTCACTTTCTGACCAAAAACGTCTATCAAATAGAGACTATCATTTATACCATATAATTCACCATTAGGTAAGATTGCAATATCAGTAAAGAAATTATCCAATCCAAGATTTTGTGTAGTACAATTAGTAGCATTAACATCAAGTAATTCACCTCCAGAAGTATATATTTGGTTCTGGGCAAATGAACTGTTTAAAAAACTAATAATTATCACAAAGTGTATAAAATATTTTGTTTTTATCATTATAAATTTATGTTATTTTCTTATTTTCTAATAAACTCTAAAATAAGTAAAAAAGTTGCACGGTTGCTTGTAAATATCTTGAGAAGGGTTGTGCAGGGTGTGTTTAGTTATAGACCTTGCGATCAGGTGGATGCAAGGTCTTTAAGTAGAGCGTAGAGCGAGATATGGTATTTCAGAGTAGTAGTTTTGTATTGCCGGTGTAAATTATGAAAAGTTTTTGGATCGGCAAGGGGGAGGAGACGATTATGCGCAAGACGATGGACGATAGACGATTCGCTATCTACCCTGTGCCACCGTTTTCTATTTTCATTCTACTACCTCAAATCGTTTTGTTACTACACCTTTATTAGTATTTAATTGCAATACATACAATCCAGATTGGAAGGTATCAGTTGGCAGGTTCAATTTTGTCTCATTAGTAGCGCTACTACTATAAACAACTCTACCTTGTAGGTCAAGAATTTGAATAGTGCTAACAGAAAGGTTGGTCCATTCGATATTTAGTATATCATTGACTGGGTTAGGATACAAAGAAACATGAGAGGCTAATTCGTCTGCAATAGACAATGGAGAAGGAGTACGCTTGATATACACCTCTATATCGTATGTACCTAATTCGTTGTAGAAAAACGGGACAACATCAACTAAGTAATCTTCATCTACTTGTACTCCAGTAATAGTGATGGTATCCATTTCTATATCATCATAAAATTCGGACCAATACCCCGATGCGTTTACCTTAAAAATAACATCGTTGGAAAAAGTGCCGATCTGAGAATTGTAATTATCATGTACTCTCGAATAGATTTTATAATCGTACCCCGCCTCGAGCAAGAAACTATAATAATCATTACTATCAGCGGTTACAGAATGTACGTTTGCACCATTTGAAGTAAAAACCATCTCATCTTGAACGAAATTCATAGGCACTTGATAGGCTTGCGCCTCTGTATTGTTGTTCTCATACGGATCTGGAATATTTGAGTAATTCAGACCTACAATATCAATGGCTTTTGAATTTGGGTAAATTCCATCTTCTATAATCTCCCAAGAACCTCCAGAAGGCTTGTGCCAAATAACTAATTTATAACTACCTGGTGCATTTGAAAACCCTGAATTAGAGAATACAATATTTTGCGTTGCGTTGGCTGCTAACGTGTATGAAGCGTGATTTACTTCAGTAATCCAATCTCCGTTTAATTCGTGCAAATCAATAGATATTTCGCCATTAAATACAGTAGTGTTGTTGTTCAATATATCAAATTCTACTTGTAAGGGGTCGTTTTGTTGAATAGGGTCAGGATTGACCACGATGTTACCATTAGAAATGAGTCCTTGCGGATTCGTTCCATTAATGCTAACAGAAATGGGGTTATTATACCCATCTTCCATAGCTAAAGACCATGCCCCATTTTCATCTTCATAATAAATACCCAACTTATAATCGCCAGGAGGCACACTCAATCCTGTAGTTGCAAAGGTTAATGATGCATAATCATTAGCAGCGATGGTAATGTTATTCTGCACGTCTATTTCGCCAACAAAGGCATCGTTCAAATCATACAGTGCTGCTCTGAAATTACCTGAGTAAGGAATATTCCCATAATTAGCTACATCTATAGTTAAAGAAAAGGGATCATTATACATCATATTGGGAGTGGACAACACCATATTACCAAACATTCTAATGTCTGTATTTAAGGTAACGGGTTCTATTTTAATAATAGCACTTTGCGTTGCATTAAAGGTATAGGTTGAACCTGGGTTTAGGTTGTTGATCTCAAAATAACCATTGGCATATCCTCCCCATCCCCAGTTAAGATGAAATTGTCCAGTAGTGTTATAACCATCTACCACAAATGCGTGACCTGCCTGCGGATTGGGGCAAAACCCACTGTGATACACTACTCTATTGGCATCTAACTCGTCTTCTATTTTTGTTTTCCAAGAGCTTAATGAATAGTGGCTTCTTTTGATAAATTGGGCGGTACTGCTGTAAAAGAAATTATCAACCAAAGCGTCTGGGACATCTCTACTAAAAGCTCCGCTATTTCCTGGACTATAATTCATATCCAAAGAAACGCCAATATGAAACATCAATTGATTAATAGCGTCTTTTTGCACTTGGGTAGAAGATGAGTTTAAGGAGTTGGGCATATTCGTCCAATCGTATTGAGTAGCTCCAAAGTTAGCCGAAAGCGTTCCATAATCATTGTGATTATAAGAATGAGATCCCGACCCCTGAGGTGGGTGATTGTGGTATTTCATTATTTGAGCAGTTGCTGTAGCTACACATCCACTAGGTGTGCCACCAGGGCACATGCCATTATAATTACCAGAAGATGAAGATTGACTCCATTCGGTAGTAAGTAATGGACTAACACTTCCTGCTTTTTGAGCTAGCATCGTTCCATTTTTTAATGCGTTCCACTGCATTTTTATTTTAGTAGTTGCTTGTATCGTGTGATCTAAATTGATGCGTTTTATTTCTTTTGAATAATTGAACATTAATTTTTTTAATCCTGCGGGAATCTTTGTTTCGTCATAAGCTCCTGCATCTACATACCCAAGAACAGGCACTGTCTTGTCAGAGCCAGAAACCAAAACAAACCCTTTGTTTTGCTGCATATTTACCACATATACAGATATGTGCTTATTGCCTTTATCGTCTCGATATGCTTTTTCGCTAACGATGGTTGCATCGCTGGTTTTGAGCTGGTTTTGAGTGACATTATTATAGTAGGTTGTGGCTACTTTTACAGCTTGTTGAACGGTTATGTCTTTGGCAAAAGACATAAGGTTTAACAAAATCATAACGATAAGCAAATATCCTTTTTTCATAGTTGAATGTTTTAATCAGAGCTCAAAACTAAATCAATTCAGATAGTAAAACAATAATTATTATAATTATTTGCATTTGAATGTGCATAAAAAAAGAAACGGATTGTTTTCTCGTTGCATAACCTTTCATACATTTACGATATGCAAGAAATAATTTCACCTATATCGACCCAACTTCTCCTACAAGAAATGAATGCCGAAACTTTTGTACGAAAGACCAATAAAGGCGATAATGAAATATACATTTTTGACCATAGAAACGCACCCTACCTAACTAAAGAGGTAGGTAGGCTTAGAGAGGTTACCTTTAGAGCTGCCGGTGGTGGCACAGGCAAATCATTAGATCTTGACGACTTTGATTTAGATAGAAACGCTCCTTATTCTCAGCTCATTGTTTGGAGTCCTGAGTTTAAAGAAATAGTAGGAGGATATCGTTTTATTAAATGCAAAAACGCCAACATTAAAAATGGAATCCCTAACCTTGCTACCGCACATTTATTAAATTTTTCAGCCACTTTTTTAAAAGACTATTATCCTTATGTGATAGAATTGGGACGTTCGTTTGTGCAACCTCATTTTCAACCTTCTGCCTCGAATAGAATAGGATTATTTTCGCTAGATAACCTTTGGGATGGACTAGGAGCTTTGATCGTGGACAATCCTGATATGAAATATTTCTTTGGTAAAGTAACCATGTATTTAGATTTTAATCAACGTGCTAGAGACCTTATCTTGAGTTTTATGCAGTTTTACTTTCCAGATCCTGAGGAATTGTTGCGTCCCAAAAAACCACTAACATTGCATACAGATACTAGCGAATTTGTAAACTCGCTAAAAGGACTGGACTACAAACAAGGACACAAGGTGCTGAATGGATTAGTTAGAGCTTTAAACGAAAACATTCCTCCATTAATCAATTCTTATATGAATCTTTCACCCACTATGAAATCATTTGGCACAGCACTCAATGACCATTTTGGTGATGTAGAAGAGTCTGGAATTTTGGTAACAATAGCCGATATTTACAAAAGTAAATCCGATAGACACGTTAAGAGTTATGCAAAACCAACTTAAGGAAAGTTTTAAAACTCCTTCGCATCAAAATTTTCAAAGCTTTTCAAAGATAATAACTAATCCGCTTCTTTTTCACAAAAAAAAGCGCATCAACCTTCGTTAATGCGCTCTCTATCATGTAAATAGAACTCTACTTATTTAATCAAGATACCGGTAGCATCAAATGACACAGATACTAAATCTTCTGTGATGGCATCGTATTGTTCTTGCGACACTTCTTCTCCAGCTTCTGCGGCATCGTCTAAAAAATGTTTTTGCAATGCTATAGTCGTTGTATCGATTTTAGCAACTCCTTCAAGAATAACTTCTCGTCCAACTTCTGTATTGGTTGGCACAAAAAACGCATGCTCTCCAAAAACCACTCGTATGGGGTCGCCAGCAGGGTTATCTATTGTTACCCAACATCCTGCTTTTTTGCAGACTCCTGTTAAACTAGTGGATATCTTACCTTCAAAGGCTCCAGTTTCCGCAATTTTTGCTTGCATTTCTGCAACAGTAACCGCACCCTGAGCGTTTAATTCCTTTATTCCATGAAACTCATATCCATCTATGAATACCAAGTCTTCCTCTTCTTCTACATCTTCGGTTGCGTGTTCTTCATTTACTGAAGCGTCAGAAGCATGCTCTTCTGTAGGTTTAGCTTCGTCTTTGTTAGTTTCTCCGGATTCTGCACAAGATTGAAACACCAAGGCAAAGACCATCATCGAATAAATTACTTTTTTCATTTGTTTTATTTTTTTAAGTTTTGCGAAATTACGAAAAAACTACGTCCAAAATAATTTGACTGCCTAATTCTTCGTTCATCATACGAATAAAAGTAGTTTTTCCCATAGACAACTCTTCTCTTATTACGGCATTGGTCAATTTTACATGTAGTCTTCCAGATTTGAAATGCAGATCATCTGTATATTTAGAAATTGGCTTCCCCATAATCTTGTGATACACTTGAGTAATCTGATATTCTTCATAATTTCGTCCCAAGCCGTATGATTTCATTAGCTTGTGCCAAACTACATTTATGGTTTCTTCGTTGGTATTTCTTTTTGCCATTTTTTAAACTTTTTCTTGGTTTTTTATTGTACCATTTTCTATTTGAAAGGATTTAAATTCTATACCTAATTCAGAGAGCATTTCGGGCATTTTGGTAATACTTGTGTCTGTAATAAAGGTTTGTCCTAAATTACCTTTTGCAATTTGCGATAGCAAATAACTAATACGTTTATCGTCTAGTTTGTCAAAAATATCATCCAACAATAAAATAGGTGCAAATCCTTTTTGCTTTTTGATGATATCAAATGTTGCTAATTTAAGAGCTATCAGAAATGTTTTTTGTTGTCCTTGAGACCCAAAACGCTTCAAAGGTTTGTTTGCTATATTGAACACTAAATCATCTTTATGAATTCCACTAGTATTGTAGGTTGACTTGAGGTCTTTTGGGCGGTGCAATTGCAACATTTTTTGAAATCCTAACTCGAATACCTGAGAATGATAAACTAAAGAAACGCTTTCTTTGGAGGATGAAATATCTTGATAATAGGTATTAAACACTGGCACAAAATCTTCTAAAAACGTTTTTCTTCGTTCAAAAATTCGAGCTCCAGGAGCTAAGATCTGTGCATCTAAAACATCTAATAAATCCATTTGCGAATTACCTCTTTCTTGAAACTGCTTGAGCAAAGCACTTTTTTGAGCGATATATCTATTATAAGCAATCAAATCTTCCAGGTAGTTTTTATCAAACTGAGATATGAGACTGTCTAAAAATTTTCTTCGAACCTCGCTACCTTCAGTTACTAGACTGATATCATTAGGGGTGACAATGACTACTGGCAAAAGCCCAATATGATCTGCCAGCTTGGCATATATTTTTTTATTCTTTTTGATTTTTTTCTTTTCACCTACTTTCACTCCGCAATGAATGTTTATTTCGTTGTTTTCAACTTCAAAAACACCTTGAAGCATAAAAAACTTTTCGTTGAATTTTACATTATTTGAGTCTTGCGCATTGAAATAGCTTTTGGTAAATGCCATATAATAAATAGCATCTAACAGATTGGTTTTTCCTTCTCCGTTGTCGCCTAAGAAGCAATTGACATTATCTGAAAAGTCAACATCTAATTGCTCTATATTCTTAAAGTTAAGTATCGAAAGGTTTTGCAAAATCATAACTACAAAGATAGGTATTCTAACGTTCAATTGTTTATATTATTTTTAACAAAATCACTCCGTGCTCCATTTTGCTTGGCTACATTAAACAGAAAAAAAATACTATTCCCTGGTCAGAAATACATCATAATAAAAAATAGAGCTCAATCCGAAGTATCTATTTTTTTTGCGTGAGGGATAGGAACGGCATCCTTTTTTGTTTGGTTGCTGAGCGAAGTCGAAGTACTAAACAAAAAAGATACAGTGGATAGCCCGACTCCGTTTTATTTTAAAACGTGAGGCACGCCCAAATCACATACCTAATGCCTACTAAAGCAACTTCACATTGGCTGGTGTAAAACTTAATACACACTGCCAAAAACTTCGACATACTTTGGCTACTTTTATAACTTATGAAACAACTCCTAAAATACGCTGCCCTCTTTATTTTGTTTTTAATAACGGGCTGTAATAATGATGCTACCTCCGAAAAAGAATACGCAGTAACCGAAATCCCCGAACCTCCAAAAGCCCTTGACTTATATACTGTTGAAATAGATTCTTTAGTTTCTCAGTTAAGTAGAAAAGAAAAAATAGAGCAATTGTTTTGGATAGATATGAACTCCACTCTCATTGATGCGTCAAAAGTGTTGCCGAAAATTGCAGGATATCGTCTACCAAATGACTTAGATCAGCTAGAAAAGTTAATTTCAAAACTGGACAGCAACGAGAGCGGCAGCGTACATTTTTACAGCAATTCTTTGTTTGCTCCTTTTGAAATAGCTCATTGCAAAATGGATTGGCAAAGGGAAAACCTTCTATATATTAAAGACACTAATTTTACACATCAATTTTACCAAACTTTAACACATTCGTTGACAGATTTAACTACGACTTTCCTTTTTTTAGATACCAATCATCTTGTATTTGACGCTATGAACTCGGTGCTAACTAATGCTATAAAAGACAGTTTGTATGCGCATCATATTTTAACCAGCACTTCGATACACAAGGATTCTTTAATCAACAAGAATCTGATTTATATAACTTGGGAAGATTCTACGAATACAAAAACTCAGACAAAACTGCGGTATAACATTACTTCCAAATTGGATATTGACCAAACAGAGCGGATTTTGGAGCAGGTAGTAATTGGAAATTTTGATGCTTTAAAATTAACGATTCGCTCTAAAGAAGAACTTATTGCTTTTAATCAGCTCATTGCAGAACTTTCGGTTCACAAAGCTGTGGATAGCGAACTACTGGACTACAAAGTAAGAAAAATAATAGCACTTAAAAAATGGATGATACATAATGAAACACAGAAACGATTTACAAAGATAAATTTTGAAAAAAAGCACCTAATTGACATCAGGGCTCTAAATTATCAAGGTTATTATAAATCAATCGTAGCTATTAAAACCAACAACTTACCCCTAGTTGATTGGCCAAAAGAAAACTGGACGTTTATAAACATTGGAAAGAAAAACTACAAGACATTTAGGAACAACATACAGCTATATGGAGCAATTGGCGTGAAGCATTTGCAAGAGATAAAACACCTTAACCTTGGTGATTTAGCGAATTCATCGCCTCTAATTATTTTGCTAAACGAATATCAATTAGACAGCACCTCATCTGCAAGACTACAAACTGAAATTAATACTACTTCCGCCACCTGCATTGTTGTTAGCGTAGGTCAACCTACTAATTTAGAATATTTAAAAGGACTGAAAAACATAATCTATAGTCCAAACTCAAGCGACCAACATCTTGCGATGCTCGGGCAAGCCGTAATGGGAGGAAACCCGATAACGGGAGTTTTGAACGATAGTCTGTTTCAATATCGTACGACTACCAAAACACGATTGTCTTACTCGATACCTGAAGAAGTAGGCATACTGTCAGATTCACTCAAGAAAATAGATAAAATAGCCAATGGTGCTGTTTGGGGAGGAGTAACTCCTGGCTGTCAAGTTTTTGCTGCAAAAGATGGAAAGGTGATATACAACAAGGCGTATGGGTATCTTACTTATGATAAAAAGAAACCAATTACTACTAAAACGGTATATGATATTGCATCTGTTACCAAGGTCGCTGCCACAACCTTGTGTGGTATGAAAATGTACGAAGACAGTTTATATCAATTAAATGACTCTCTTCGTAAACATTTGCCCGATAGTTTGACCAAATATTTAGGACATCCTAGTAGATTGAGCAACATCACTTTTCAGCGTTTATTCACCCACACAAGCGGACTCCCTTCGGGATTGCCTATTTATAAATTCATAGCTTATGTAGATAGTATTATTGGAAAATTTGATAGATACTATTGCGATGAAACTAGCGGATACTACTGTGTAGAAGTTGCCAAAAACTTCTACCTAGACTCATCTTACCTAGACAGCATGTGGATTGATATGAATAGAATATGGACTGGTGAAAAAAAATACAAATATTCAGATGCCAATATGAATGTCTTGTATCAAATATTCAGATCAAAACTAGATAAGAATCAAACTTATGATAGATACATTTCGGCTACGTTTTACGACAGGCTACACCTTTCGCACACTACATTTTTGCCCAATGACTATTTGGATACCAACACCGTACACATAGCCCCCACAGAATTTGATACTTATTGGCGATATCAACTATTAAAAGGAAATGTTCACGACCCCAATGCTGCACTATACGGAGGTGTAGCCGGCAATGCTGGAGTGTTCTCTACTGCCAACGAGCTGGGTGTAATTGCACAATTGCTTATGAATGGTGGCACGTATGGAGGTTCAAGAATACTGAACACCAACACTATAAACCGGTTTACCAAACATCAAACAGGTAGCCATAGAGGGTTGGGCTTTGACAAACCCACCTCAGGAAGTGGAAGTTATGTAGCTTATGATTGCCCCTACACTTCTTATGGTCATACTGGTTTTACGGGGATTTGCACCTGGAATGACACCGAAAATGACCTGACTTTTGTATTTGTCAGCAATAGAGTGCATCCTGACCCAGGGAATAAAAAGATCATCTTCCAAGGAGTAAGGCGAAATATTCATCAAGTGTTTTACGACCAATTATATTATAGAGGTATTTATAAGAACAAGGAGACCGATAATGTGCCTGTTACTAAATTATTGAAATCAGACAGCACCGTCATTTAAAATTTTCGGTTCAAAATATTACCTCCCGAATCAATAAAGTATTGGTATTACTTCGTTAATTCAGTTTTTGATTCTTCTGTGTCCTCATTTTTTTCATCTATAGTTTCTGAAATAACCCAAGCGACTACTGCTATGAGAATTAAAAATAGGAAAAACTTTTTATTTTTATAAAGAGGTTGTGCTGGTTGTTTCGTTACATCATCATAAGACATTCGAAGTTGGTCAAAACTTTTGTATTTGTTTATGACTGCATCCGAGGGAACTTCAATTTTATTAAAGTCTTCTTTTTTGTCCTTATTTAATGTGTACTTTTTCATATTGTTTTTAGGATCAATTTTTTCAATTTATCCAACGCTCGGTAAACTTTTATTTTTGCATTTCCTGCACTTATTTCTTTTTGTACTCCTATTTGTTTAAATGATAGTTTTTCAAAAAAACGTAAATCTATCAACTCACTTTGCTCCAAAGGTAAGTCATTCAGTGCAGTTATGACTGCAGATAAACGTTCGTCTTCATTTGACTCTTTTATTTCATCCAACAAAGAATGAAGGTCATTTTCATTTAATTCAACCTCTTGATTTTTTTTTTCACTTCTAAAGTACATATTTACTTCATTGCTAGCTATTCTGTAGAGCCAAGATGAGAAAGGGAAGCCTCGATCTTCATATTTGCCAATATTGAGTAATGCTTTTAAGAAAACTTTAGAGGTAATATCTCCACAAAGTTCTTCATTTTTTACTTTTTTGAATATATAAATGAAGATTTGCTTGTAGTAGATATCATATAAAGGAGCAAAACGAGCAGGGTTCTTCTTAGCAGCAGCGATAATTCGCTGTTCTGTTAATCTGGCCTTACTTGCTTCGTCCTTCATTGAGTTGTATTAATTCACTTAGTACAATGCATCTTTTAAAAAAAGGTACACGATATTTTTGTTAAAAGTAATTATAAAGCTGTAAAGTTAAATGCTTATTTTAATTTCCTGATAACTAGAATATTTATTATTAAAAATCTTAAATTCAAGTAGTAAATGCAACTTTTATATTTGTCAAAAAAAAGAAAATATCTTTACAGCTCAATAAAAATTGATTCAATCAATCCTCTATTTCAAATACTTCAAAACATTACTATCTGTTTCGTTTTCTTTCAACATCTGAAGTTTAGCTCCTATTTCCTTTTCTTTAGCTTTGCAATAATTCATGTCTTTTTCTAGTTGTAGTTTTTGTTCTATACCTGCACTTTCTTGTTCAAGACTCATTATCTTGGTCTCTAACTCGTTTACACGTTTTTCATAATGAGATTTCAATCCGTTTAGCAGTTGGTAACCTGCTAGTTTGGTAATCCACATCCCGTCACTTTTTATTTCGTCTTCGTAGATTTGTATTCCTTTAGATGCAAATTCATCAGATTGGTTGGTTAAGAATCCATGTAGTGATTGCATCAATCCATATTTGTTCATCATAGATAATTCTGGCAATGCTTTTTCAAAAAATGCAAAGTCTGATTCTTCTCCATATTTAGCGAAAATTTCACCTACAATTAAATTGATATCAGCAGATTCTTCGTTGGCATATTTTCTAGCAATGGTTAGTCCATCTTCTCCTTTTGTTTTTGCAATTCCTTTTAAAGCTGTGCCAAGCACCTTGTATGATTCGTCTTTTAACCCTTTTTCTAAAAGCACTTTAGTGTTTGCATCGGTTTCATAATTCTTAGCGATGAATTTCAATGCGCTGGCTCTAACTTTAGGATTCTTGTCGGTGTTGAATAATTGTGTTATTTTAGTCTTAACGATTTCGGGCTGGTTACTTTTAGCTCTTTTCAAAGATGCTATTGCCATTAGTCTCACGTCATAAAACTCATGGTTAAGCATATTAATAATCGCATCTATTGCGCCTTGGTCTTTTGATTTTTTCAATTTTGTAAACGCTTCTTTTTTGTCTAACCAAAGTGGTGCATTGTTCAATTGATATATCCATTGTGAAATTGGTTTTTGCTCTTTCTTTTTCCAAAGAGTTGTTTTAGTCGCATCTATTATTTACAAGATCAGGTTGTGAAGTGATGTTTTCAAAAACAAATGTATTCAATTCATCTTTTACCCAAACTCTTTTGCGTGCTGCTTTTCCACTGGAATAGATATCGATGTCTATCGGAAGCTGATAAAGTGGCCATTTGTCAGTATCTTGTGTTTGATTGATAGTAACGGTCAGTGTTTTTGTAGTAGGATCATATTCTTGATCGATTTTCACTTCAGGATGTCCGCTAGCTAAGAACCATTGATTAAAGAACCAATTCAAATCCTGACCACATACTTTTTCAAACTGCATTCTCAATTCGTGTATCTCTGTAGAGGTATATTTATTTTCATTTAAGTAGTTTTTCAATGCTTCAAAAAATGCGTCATCTCCCAAGTAGGTACGAAGCATATTCAATATTCTACCGCCTTTATTGTAAGAATGTCCGTCAAACATTTCCATCATATTTCCATAATCATATCGAATCATATCCACGTGTCCTCCTTGCTGTGCAGATATAAAATATCCTTCCATTTCGCTTTGAGCGTGTTTGTCGGCTTCCATTTTTCCGTGTTCAAATTCGTCCCAAAGAAATTGACTGTAATTTGCAAACGATTCATTCAATGGAAGATTTGCCCAACTTTCGCAGGTTACATAATCACCAAACCAGTGATGAAACAATTCGTGCGCTATGATAGATTCATTGTCTGAGTCAATCAATTCACGTTTGGTACGGTACAAGAAATCTCCGTGAATGGTAGCAGATGTGTTTTCCATTGCTCCAGATACATAATCTCTAACCACTACTTGACTGTATTTTGGCCAAGGATATTCCACCCCTAATTTATCTGAGAAAAACTGAATCATCTTTGGTGTCTTTCCAAAAATGTCTCTAGCGTATTGTTCGTATTTTTCTTCTACGTAGTAGTTTACTTCTATTTGCTCTCCATTTTTATTGGTCCAAGTATCTTTTACTATTTTGAAATCTCCAATAGCCATCATAAATAAGTAAGGCGCATGCGGCTGATCCATTTTCCAATGATCGGTGCGTTTTCCATTTGCATCAGTTTCAGAACCAATAAAACTACCGTTGGATAGTGTCTTGTATTTATCTTTTACTGTGATGAACATTTCTTGCGTAGTTTTTTCATTTGGAGAATCTATCGTAGGAAACCAACAAGAACTAGCCTCCGTTTCTCCTTGCGTCCATATTTCCATATGCTTGTTAGGGTTAGATCCATCATGGTTGATAAAGTAGAGTCCTTTTGCTTCTGATATAGCGCTTGCTCCTTCCGTTGTCACCTTTTCTGGATTGGCAGTATAGGTTATGGATACTGTAAATTCTTCTTGTCTTTTAAATTTTTGGGGAAGTTTAATTCTCAAGTACCATCCATCATTTTTATAGGGCAATTCACGTCCTTTAAATGTTCCTGATTCAATTGTTACTTTATGAATATCCATTGCTTTGGCATCCAGAATCAAACTGTCTGTTTCGTAAAAATACGGATGCAAAGTTAATTTTGCGACACCAGCCATAGTTTGGTTTTCCCAGTTGAAATTTACTCTCAGTTCTGTATGAATCAAATCATGCACCCTTGTTTCACTAGCATTGTATATCGGTTGAACTTTTGGTAATGATTGCTCCGTTTCTGTTATAACTTCTTCCATTGTATCAGTATTTGAATCCGAAATGGACTTATCTTTGTTTTTAAAAATAGTACAACTACTTAGTACAATAGTTGAGAATCCTAAAAGTAAAAGCGACTTATTCATAATTTATATTTAGATTTGCGAGGTACAAATGCAAGCATCCTTTTAGTAATGGTTGCATAAATTTTATTGAAGGCAAAAAAACCGTTTATATGGAAGTAAAATCAATTTTAGATAATGAAACAACAGTCGAGTTTAATGTCAATTCGTCTAATCCATTGTTGGTAGAACTAGAGCATAAATCACATCAAATAAGTATTATAGATAAATTTTCAGATACGCATCTTCGTGTAGAGCTAAAAGGGCGTAAATTTGATGTCAAATTATTGCATTTGGATATTGACAAGAAAGAGTTAATACTAAAAGTAGATGGAAACATTATAAAAGTAAAACAAGAAGACGAATACGATGTATTATTAAAATCTTTGGGTATGGGAGCAGGTGTAGTCAAAAAAGTAAACGACATAAAAGCCCCAATGCCAGGAGTTGTTATAGATGTAAAAGTAGTAGTAGGACAAGCTATAGAAATAGATCAGCCATTAGTGGTGTTGGAAGCCATGAAAATGGAAAATATGCTCAAGTCACCTATTGAAGGTGTGGTAAAAGATATCGAAATATCAAAAGGAGATACCGTAGAAAAAAATAAAGTTTTAATAACTTTCGAATAAATAAAACCAAACAAATAACCTAACAATTATGAAAACAAAAACAATTTTTACCCTCGCTATCTTGGGGATGCTCGCTACAAGCTGTGGTGCTGAGAAAGAAAAAGAACATGCTGAAGATACTGAAAAAACAGATGCAACAATACCTGGAGATGAAACCCACGTAGATGAATTGGCGATGAATGCAACGTATTCCGTAGTTGAAGGAACGGAAGAAGTAAAATGGACAGCGTTTAAACTAACCGAAAAAGTAGGTATAGGAGGAGCTTTTACCACATTTAAAACATCTGGTTATAATCAAGGCGCGGCATCAGTTGTAGAGTTGATGCAGGGTTCTTTCATCAATATAGAGACTGCAAGTGTTGCTACAAACAACGAAGGGAGAGATGTTAAAATTGTCAATTCCTTTTTTGGAAACATGATAGAAACCACAGAGATAGATGCTGAAATAGTGTTTTTAGAAGGTGTAGATGGTGGAGCTGCTATCGTTCGACTAAAAATGAACTATCAAGAGCTTGAACAAGAATTTAGCTGGAATACTGATGGAGATTCTATCTTTATACTAAAGGGAGCTATTGATGTTCTTAATTGGGATGCGCAATTAGCTTTGGATTCATTAAACGCTGTGTGTTCAGAAAAACACAAAGGTGCGGATGGAGTATCTGTTACTTGGCCAAATGTGGAGATTAAAGCAAGCGTGAATATCAAAAAAGGATAAATTGAAATCGCGATTGTTAATCAACTTTATATTGTTCTTTATTGTCCTATGGACGATATGGAGTATATACTGGAGGATTCGTTGGTTGATTAGAATTGCAGTTTACGCCTTTGTTCTATCACTACTCTTCACGCTTTTTACTAGAAGTGAAAAAGACTAAAAATGCATAAAATTAGATATGACTAATTTCTCAACTTCGCTCTAAAACCAAAGAGTAGTTCTTTTAGCAAGTTGAAAAGATTTTTTTTAGCAACACCCACACCAAACTAGGTAGAACCATTATTTTCTATATCTTCGTAAAAAAAGAATGAAACTTTTAGGATTTGTATTTCCATTCGTGGCGTTATTGGTAGCTATCTTTAATATGCAATTTCAGTTGCTATTACTCGCTGTTTTTGGCATGAGTGCAGTAACGGTATATTGGATGCCGTTGGTTGTTGTAGTTGTATTGTTACTCTTTTTTGGTCTGTTTATATCTAAGTCTAACTTCTCAAAATCCATTAAGATTGTTTTAATTTCCACATTTTCACTTAGTTTAGTAATAGGGGTGTCGATATTAAACCCCTATGCAGAAGGTTTTACAGAAAGCGAAGTGTACGCTATTGAAAACACTACCGAGTATTTACCACTTTTGGATAGTGTCGCTCCGAGTGAAGCCAATTTGTATTGTTTTTTACTGGTAGATTGTCCGCATTGTCAAGAAGCTGCTCGTTTTATCAATGCTATGAGTAAGTCAGGTGATTATCCCACAACAATATTTGTCTATCACGCATATAAGCAGACAGCAGATAGCATTGCTAAAGCAAATCAAATTGTGGTCGATTATACTTATATAGATAATGACGATTTTTTCAGATTGTCAGGAAGTCATTTTCCATTTGTATTATTGCGTACAAATGCCGATAGCCTTTTGTTTTGGTCAGGTGCAGATGTCAATCGAGGAGCTTTGGATGCTATCAGAGCAAAAGTTAAATAACGAGAATCAAATCACTTACTTCACTTTTAACTGTTAATACAAAATACTGTGATGGTAGTTTAGTCTGTATATAATTAAGATATTTGATTTCTTAAACAAACTAATGACAGAAACAAATCTAATCCATTTTATAGGAGTTGATATATATCAAAATGAGCAACATGTGTTGAATAACATCGATTTTGAAGTTAATCAAGGTGAGTTTGTGTATCTTATAGGTAAAACGGGTAGTGGCAAAAGTAGTTTACTCAAAGCGTTGTATGGCGAATTGAGATTAAAATCAGGCTCAGCTACCATTTTAGATTACAATCTGATAAAAATACGAAGAAGAAAAATTCTAGCATTGCGAAGACGTTTGGGAATTATCTTTCAAGATTTTCAATTGCTAACCGATCGTAATATTTATGATAACCTAAAGTTTGTATTAAAAGCTACGGGATGGAAAAAGAAAAAAGAAATAGTAGCAAGAATCAATGACGTTCTTACGAAGGTAGGTATGCTCGACAAGTTAAAAAGTATGCCGCATCAAATGTCTGGAGGAGAGCAGCAGCGGATTGCCATTGCTAGAGCACTGTTAAACGACCCTGAAATTATCATTGCAGATGAGCCAACAGGAAACTTAGACCCCGAAACTACCGAAGAGATTATGCGATTGCTTTTTGATATTAGTAGTAATGGCAAAACAGTAGTGATGGCAACACACGATTACGATATGATGCTCAAATTTCCAAGCAGAACACTTCGCTGTGAAAATCAACGTGTAAATGAGGTGAACTTGATGGAAGCTCCTGAGTTTAAAGGGAGGTTACAATAGTGCCACATATCAAACACACTTATTTCGCATTTTTTTAGTTCTTTCAGCAAGATTTTGATTCATCTTTTGAGCTTCACCATCATCAATTAGACCTTTACTTTTTAATCGTTCTATGGTTTTTTCTTCGTAGTAAAGTATGCTTCTAGTTGCTTGAAGCGTAGCTATTTTACCATAAATTATAGGGTGGTTTTTTCTTAGATTTCTTACAAAAACTTGACCTTGTAGTTTGTTTTGATTTACCTCTTCTTCAAGCAAGTGGAGTTCGTTTGCAGAAACCCCTTCATTAATAGCAAAGCTTTTTAGTAAAGCCAAGCAAGCGTCTTGTGCATCTATAAAACTAACAGAAGAATCATAACTTCGTATCATTTGTTTAGTAAGCATGTCGTGTGCCCAAGATTTTAAAATCCCTTTTTTTGAAAGTTTTATAAGCCAGCGAGGCGATTGCCACGACTCTTCCAAGTCTTGCCTATCAGCAAGAGATAGATTTCCATTCTGATCCATCATTTCAGCTACATTCTCAATTAATACAAGAACAGATTCTGGAGACAACATACCTTGCGTAAATCGATTCCAATACACACTTTTTTCTTTTTCTAATAGTTTAATCCTCTTATCGGCTAAGGGTATTATTTCTGACGCTATTTGTTGATTTTCTTTATGTTGCGGTATCGTTGGAATGTACTTGCGTACTTCTTCCCAGTTTGCATTTTTTAAATAGCGATCGTTATTTAGTTTTTTTATCTTTTTCTCGCTTGTATCGTGCAAGAGCATATTGGCTTTGTAGTTCATTTCAGCTTTTGCTGGAGAAATATCAAGTAAGCCAAGATAGCTTACCAGCGCTTTTATAGTCGTGGCATTTATTATAAGAGTAAGTGTTACGATTCCCGCTGTTAAGAAAAGGAATTGATTTTTAACAATTACGGCTTCTTTTACTGTTAAATTCATACTGTCTGCCATTGCTTGAGAGTCAATACCTACTACTATTAGCGCTAAAGCTAGTCCGATAGCACCTCTTAGCGCACCGTACCAAACAACTACAGCATCTTTGACAGGAAGTCCATATCCTGTGTTTTTCATGAAAGGATATAACACCGTTATAGTAATGGCTCTAATAACATGAATACCAACATAAACAATGCCCAACATTAAAAAGTCATTTGCTGTAAATTCTGTTCTAGAAGCGATAACCAAGCCTACAATTAAAAAGATTAAACAATTGGCTATAAATCCTGCTAACTCCCAAAATTGATGCATGAAATGTTCTACTTTGGGTGAAATACTTGATTTCCCATAACCTCCAAGCATTATACCAAGCGAAACAAGAGCCAACACACCAGATACGTGCATGAAATGCTCTGCTAGATAAAAAGTAAGATACGTAGCAGCTACTACTATTGTGATTTCGACCATTGAGTCGTTAAAAACATTAGAAATCCATCTGGTCATTAACCAACCAATAAAAGTGCCTATACCTATGCCCCCAAAGGATACGATCATAAATTGAGCAAAGCCATTGGTCTCATTGATATCGCCAGATATGAAGCCAAAAAACACCATAAATATAACAATGGCTGTTCCATCGTTGAGTAGCGATTCGCCCTCTATCAATGTACTAAGCTTTTTACTTGCGCCAAGATCTTTTAGCAGTGCTACTACTGCTACGGGATCAGTAGCGCTAATTACAGATCCAAACATTAACGCTAAACTCCAATTTGCCCAACCTGGAAGTCCAAAATTAAAATAGTCCAAAAGATAGACCATGGTAGCGGATAAAACTAAGGCAATCACAATGCCCGGTACCGCAAGAATAACAGCATTAACTGCAGATTTTTTGAAAGTATGCAAATCCATTGCAAAGGCAGCTTCAAAAACCAATATAGGTAAGAATATATAAAGTAATAAGTGCGGGTCAAAATGAGCTGCAGATTCAAAAGAATTGCTTATAAAACTAACGTCAACAGTACCCCAAGTTTCAAAAGCTCCAATACGAGTCAAAACTCCTAAAACAATACCAAATATGAGAAGTAATGCTGTAAATGGAATAGGGATTTTTTTTAACAAATGCCTCGTAGATGCACCGATAAACATAGCTATAATAATGAAAAACAACATAGAAGTATCTGGAGAGTTATGCGCCTGATACTTACTTGAGAGTATGTTTTCATCAGGTATGTTCAGTTCGGTTTCGGTATTTACATGTGATGTAGATGTTATGGATTCAAAATTTGAAAATGTTATCTTGTAGCTTGAGCTGTTCATGTTGTTTTAAGTATAGCATATATAAAAAGAAGTACGTTTATAAAGGTCAGAATAATGGTTAAATAAACCGTGATTTAAATCAGCTTATTTTATGACTATGAGCAAAAAAATGAAGGCTATTCGTGGTAAATTTACATTGTAAACTAAAACAAATAACTAATATGAAAGATCAAATTGAAATTAACGAAGGCGAAATTAAGTTAACCATAAACGAGAAGCACGAAGGAAAATTATATCTAAGTGACTTAGGCTTGAAACCTAGCGACATGGAATTAGAGAGTGGGCTATTGCGGTTTGTAATAGAAATTAAAAATGCAGCAGAATTAAAGCTTTATGCAATGCCTACTATTGAGTTTTCATATACAGAAGACATGGGAGAGACGCATTGGCAGAGCGAGTTTAATGGAGAAGTAATTAGCGATAAGAATGATCATCATGGACATTCGACAGTTATTTTACTGAATAGAAAAAAACTTGAAGCGCTTTTGCATAGACATGATAATAAATTGGTGATTCATGCTGAGTTTCCAAAGCCAGCAATTATTGATACTTCAAAATCATATTTAAACTTATTTCATTAAAAAGAAAATGTTACGAACTTAATAGGTTATATAATAACGATTTTAAAACAAGAAGATACTACAATAATAAGATAGGTAAGGTCAAGTAATACCGTTTGCTTGACCTTTCTTATTGTTAATAACTCTGTGGGTAATAAATACAGGAGCGTATTAAACAAAAGAGAAAACGTGTATATTTGTAGTAATAAATAAACTAAGGATAAAGATGAATTTTATTGTATCTAGCACTACACTTTACAAAGCTTTGCAGGCTGTTGGTGGAGTCTTAAATAGCTCGAACACACTTCCGATTTTAGATAATTTTTTGTTCGAAATCGAAAAGAACAAATTAACCATATCTGCTTCTGATTTAGAATCTACTATGATTACTTCGGTAGAGGTTCAAGCAAAAGAAGATGGAAATATAGCAGTGCCAGCTAAAATGGTTTTAGACATATTGAAAACATTCCCTGATCATCCGTTGACGTTCAATATTACTTCAAATCTGGGGATAGAGATATCTTCTGATTATGGAAAATATTCATTAAGCGGTTTTAATGGTGATGAATTTCCAAAAGTACCTACATTAGATAACCCGTCTTCAGTTGCGCTTGGAGCAGAGGTTTTTCAAAAAGCAATTGATAGAACCATGTTTGCTGCTGGAAACGATGATTTGAGACCGGTCATGAGTGGGATGTATTATCAGATGGATTCATCTGGAATTACATTTGTAGCTACAGATGCACATAAGTTGGTGCGTTATAAAAGAACAGACGCTAAGTCTGATACTACTGCGGATTTTATTGTCCCAAAAAAACCAATGAATTTGATCAAAAATTTATTGAATAACGTAGAAGGAAATGTTACCATTGAATATAACGAAGTGAATGCTAAGTTTGAATTTGGAAACTACTTATTGGTATGTAGGTTGATAGATGGGAAATACCCTAATTACGAAGCAGTAATACCCAAAGATAATCCAAATAGAATGACCATTGCAAGAGATCAATTTGCTAGATCAATCAAAAGGGTGTCTATTTTTGCCAATAAAACGACTCACCAAGTTAAATTAAAAATAACAGGAAGTCAATTGTTGATTAGTGCCGAAGATTTAGATTTTGCAAATGCTGCAAAAGAAGAATTAACCTGTTCTTATACTGGAGAAGATATTGAAATAGGATTTAATTCTCGCTTCTTACTAGAAATGATTAATAACGTAGGAGCAGAAACTATTGTATTAGAATTGAGTGCTCCCAATAGAGCGGGTATTTTGTTGCCAGAAAATTCAGATGATGAAGGTGAAGATATTTTAATGTTGGTAATGCCAGTGATGCTAAATCATCAATAGAAAAGAAGAAAGATATCTAGCCTCAATTCTCAACCGAATTGAGGCTTTTTTGTTTAAAGAATTATAGAGCGTTGCAAAAATTATATTTTTGCAACAATGTCTAATCATATCATTTAGCAGTAATGAAAACAAGCAGCATTAGAATCATAATTTTCTTAGCCATAGTGGGAGTCATTGGTATATTGATCAATCAATATATTTGGGTTTCTAATTCCTCTAAAATTGAGGATAACATTATAGAAATTCAAAAGTTGAATTTAGAAATGGAAGCCAAACAATTTGATGATAGAGTTACTTTAGCACTTGTAGGAGTAAGAGACGAACTTATATCATTCAATAAAGATGCGTCTGGAGTTTATTTAGAGCCTGTTAAACAAATTACCAAAAACTATTATGTAGTAAGTTTTTATGATACGCTCAATCCTGTGGTGTTGGAAAATTTACTGGTAGATAAATTTGAAGAATACCATATCAAACAGGGTTTTGAATATGGAATTTACGATTGCTTTACAGACTCTATAATTTTTGACAAATATGTCAATTTAAGCACGGGAGAAATAGTAGAAAAAACAGTAGCCACAGCACAACAAAAGTGGGAGCATGATGGACATTATTTTGGTGTTTATTTTCCCAGAATAGAACAAATTACTCTTTCCCAAAAAGAAGATGTAGCGAATATGTTTATGTGGTCCAGCTTGATTGTCTTTGTCGTATTGTCGGTGTTTAGTATTGCTATTCTGACAATTCTCAAACAAAAGCGACTTTCAGAAGTGAAAACCGATTTTATTAATAATATGACGCACGAGCTCAAGACACCTATTAGTACCATTGCTTTGTCAAGTGAAGTACTTAAGAGTGAGGGAATTTGTGAATATCCAGATCGAGTACAACGTTATGCACATATTATCAGTGCAGAAAACTTGCGTTTAGAATCTCAAGTTGAACGAGTGCTGCAATTAGCAAAATTAGATAAAGGTAAAATCGAGTTAAAAAACGAAAAAGTCGATGTACACCAATTAATAGAAAAATCATTACCCGCTTTTCAATTAGTAATAGAGCAACGAAACGGTAAGCTATACAATGAGTTGAATGCTGATAATAGCGTTGTTTACGGAGATAAAGTGCATTTGACTAATGTAATCTATAATTTGCTAGACAATGCAATAAAATATTCTCCAAATGCTCCTAATATTCTGATAAAAACAAGCGTGCTCAACTCAAAATTCGTCTTAGAGATAACGGACAACGGAAAAGGAATGACAAAAGAACAAACAAAACAAATATTTGATAAATTTTATAGAGTACCTACCGGTAGCGTTCACGATGTCAAAGGGTTTGGTCTGGGACTATACTATGTAAAAGAAATCATTAAAGCGCACAAAGGAAGAGTCAGTGTAAGCAGTAATATAGGTAAGGGAAGTAGATTTAGCGTGGAGCTTCCCTTTTGATATTGCGACCTTGTTTCGTTAAAGGTCATAACTAAACTAAGAAATCAAGTCTTTCAACCTCTTTTCTTGTGGATAAATGTTAAATGTCCCCATTCCCTTTGCTACAAGTTCTCCAGAATCTACTTTTATTATTTGAGCGCTAGTGGTCACTAAGCTTTTACCTTTGAAATCTACCACGCCTCTTGCTTCTAGTTTGTCGCCCAAGAAAGTAGGTTTAAAATAGTTAAGTTTAAACTCAACAGTTGACACTAGATTACCTTCATCAAAAACAGCTGTTAATGCAGTAGTACCCAAAGTTGAATCCATTAATCCTGCTGTTACAGCGCCATGTCCTACATTGGGGGAACTTAAATGTTTGTCTTGAATTGTAACTCTATATATAATTTTACCTGGAGAAAGCACTTCTAAGTCAAAATCTAGGTGTTTATCCAAATGATTGAAATTGTCGTATATATCCTTGACTGTCATTTTGCTTTTTTTCAAAGATATCAAATATTTTACGTATTGAAACAGAGAAGATATTAATAGTTTTACCTTTGTAGATACAAAATAAAAGAAGTGCAGAAAATAGGCGACAAAATAACATACGTAAAGCATAAAGATTATCATACCGTT
>CAMZLL010000094.1 GCA_947311505.1 uncultured Cryomorphaceae bacterium | reverse complement strand
GGATTAAAAAATCTACTTGAATAAAATTTACATTTTATCCATTAATTCATTCGTGATACAAGTAGCTGAAAAACCACCATCATGAAATAAGTTTTGCATGGTTACATATCTTGTATAATCTGAGAACATTGCCAAGCAATAATCTGCACAAGCTTCTGCAGAAGCATTGCCTAAAGGCGACATCTTATCTGCATAGGAGACAAATTTATCGAATCCTCCTACTCCACTTCCTGCAGTAGTCATTGTTGGAGATTGAGAAATGGTATTTATTCTAACATTTTTAGCCATTCCGTAGTGGAAACCAAAACTTCTAGCTATAGACTCTAACATAGATTTAGCATCTGCCATATCTCCATAATCCGGTAATATTCTTTGCGCTGCAATATAAGTCAATGCTACTACACTAGCCCAATCGTTAAGGGCATCTTGTTTTTTAGCAACAGCTAAAGTTTTGTGCAATGACATTGCAGAAATATCTATGGTTTGATGATACCAATTGTAATTGAGGTCTGTGTAATGTTTATTTTTTCTAACATTTGGCGACATTCCGATAGAATGCAAAACAAAATCCAATTTTCCACCTAAAATTTCTTGTGCCTTAGTAAAAAGGTTTTCTAAATCTTCAATAGAAGTAGCATCTGCTGGTATAACTTGAGCGTTAACCTTTGCTGCTAATTTATTAATCTCCCCCATTCGCATGGCAACAGGAGCATTTGTCAATACAAATTCAGCACCTTGCTCATGTGCATGTTCTGCTACTTTCCAAGCGATGGACATTTCATTTAATGCACCGAAAATAATTCCTTTTTTACCTTTCAATAAATTGTGTGACATAAGTCGTGTGTTTTATAATATTTCGACAAATATAATCAATGCAATTAGCTTTTTGGAAAATTTGAATAAATTATTTTTATTATGAATTAACAATATAATTCAAATATAAATGTGTTCCAAATTTAAAATCTTGCATTATCGTTAAAACTAAAAGAATAAGAACGATTATCTAGGGACATTGTTTATTTTACTTAAATTTGAATTTAATAAATCGTAACTTTTGAAAGAGAAACATCTTAACATATTAGGTCTTCAAGGAAAAGCGTCTGAAAATGAAATCAAGAAAGCCTTTAGACAAAAGGCTAGAGAATTTCACCCTGACAAAAACCCTTCAAAAGGTTCTCAGCAACGCTTTATTCTTATTTGTGAAGCCTATAAAGCCTTGCTAGATGACGATTATGAAAACGAAAATAAAGTTTCAATATCTTCAGTTCCTAATTTTCTAAAGAAATACAATAAAAACTTAAGTCCTGAAGAATTTGAGCAAAGACTTCAAAGAGCTAGAGATTATGCAAAGATTAAAGCCTTCAAGGAAGATAATATTCGAGAACTTTCTTATCATCAAATTAAGAATTCGTATATCACAAAGCTACATCTATATGCAAGTATCTTAAGTTTTTTTGTACTTACTTTAATCACACTTGACTTTCTGATATTAACACCTTCAACGACCGAAGGTGTATTGATAAACAAAGAAATCGAAGGCATATTATATAGTTCTAGTATATATGACATAGAAGCTTCGCTGCAATATAGACAGACGCATCCCAATGCAAGATACTCAGATCAATATATCAGTATCTATACCCGAATAGATGACCCAAATATTAATAAAACTTGGGTAAACACAAAAGTAAACGTCTATAAGAGCATACTTCTTGGCGATCTATTAGGATACAGTTCTTATCGTGAAACGCCCAAAGAAATGGCTATCAATTACTACGGTTTTCATTATATATTTTGGTTTTATTTTTTTGTATTCTTAATGCCTTTTATTACTTTTATAATAAAAGGACCTAATTCGTTTTACATTGTTTTGATTTATCTTTCCACTTATTTAAGTTTAGTTACTAGTGTATTTCTTTTTGGAAATATATTCTTTTATCTTCGCTCCTAAATTGACTTTAGCAATGTTTAGATTTCTATTTTTTTTTATATTTCTAATTATCACTTCTTGTGGAGAACAAACGCCTATGCACCAGGCACAATCCAATGAAGATTTTTTAAAGGAACGGAAACAAAAAAGGATTGAAGACTCACTTGCATTGCTTGCAAGTATGCCAAAAATAGATACCAATCTGATTACTTATCAAAATGTAACCCAAAAACTAACTACAATAGCCCAAAACAATCTTGAAACAAAACTTAAAATTAAAACTACGTTGGGCAATATAGAAATAAGATTGTTTGAAGATACTCCATTGCATAGAGCCAATTTTATTCATTTAACAAAAACACATTATTTTGACAATACGCTATTTTACAGGGTAATAGATAACTTTATGATTCAAGGAGGTAATTCGGACAGAGATGATATCAGTTATAAAATGTCTAAAATTGGAAATTATACAGTTCCAGAAGAAATTATGCTTCACCACATTCATAAACGAGGTGCTTTAGCTATGGCTGTGTCTGAGCAATTAGAAATTCCCGAAAAAGACAGAACTAAAAATTCAAGTCCTTATAACTTCTATATCATTCAAAATGGACCTATGTCTTATGACTACCTAAAAGGAGTAGAAGAAAAATATGATATAAAAATTTCTAAGAAACATAAAAAGATTTACAATCAAATTGGAGGAGCACCACATTTAGATGGTAAATTTACCGTATTCGGAGAAGTGACCAAAGGAATGGATGTGGTAGATAAAATAGCAAAAGTAAAAACAAACTCAGATTCTCGTCCAATTGATGACATTATAATGTCTGTGAAAATCATAGGTTATTAACAGGAGTTTAACTATTTTCATTTTTTTTGACTATTATTCTTATAATTATTTATTTTCGACTTTCAATTTAATCATCTATAATATGAAATCAGTTATTTTAAAATCTTTAGAAACGAATAGTACTACCATACTTCCAGAATTTGGATCCCTAATGAAAATGGGGAAAACCATTATGTTTAATGAGTTTTTAAAATTTGATGATGGAAAATTGACCAAACTTTATGCTTCTGAAAAATCAGTTTCTGAATCCGATGCAAAATTAAAAATACAAGAATTTATTGCGTTAATAAAATCCTCTTTGGAAAGTAACAGCCCTTTTTCTATTGAAAACATGGGCACTTTTGTGAAGGAAGATGGAAAAATAAAATTTAAAATTTCTAACACCTCCTCTACTACTCCAACAATACCAACATCTAAGACCTCCGCACCAACAAAAGAAAAATCGGAATCCGTTGCAAAGGAAATAACAAAAGCTGAACCTAAAATTACAACATCAAATGTAACAAAAGCTGAAAAAACAATTCAAAATGAAACCACAAAGGTCGAAACTTTCATTAAAAAGGAGATAGCTCCATCTTTAAAGACAGAAGATATCAAAAAAGAAGAAATTCTAAAGAAAGTCGAAGAATCTTCTGATTTAAAGATACTAAATAAAGCCACTAAACAAGATACTAATCAAAAAGAAAACCCTACAAAACAAGATACCTCCCTTACCTCCTCTACTCCGCCTAATCCCTCTATAAATATTTCTTCTGAAAAAACTTCTCCTATAGAAGATCCAAAAGATTTAAAAGAAATTGTACCTAAAGAAGAAATTAAAAAAACCGCAACCATTCCTGCCCCTACAACAAAGCCAACACTTGAAAACAAAAAAGAAGAAAAAGATACATTAAAAAGAAAAGTACAACCAATAACAAGTACAACCACTACTGAAACTAAAGAAAGAACTAAAACCGATGATCTAGCTGCAATAGCAGCGATATCTGAAGGTCTTGAAACCGACAAGAAAAAACAAAAAAAAGGAGGATTTCTCTTGTGGGCAGCATTATTATGCATTCTTATAGCAGGTGGAATTTTTGGTTATCTCAAGCAAGATTTAATAAAAGGTTGGTTTGAATCATCTGAGATTGCTAACCATACGGAAGATAAAAAACATTCCGAAACATCTGAAGATGCAAATGATACAGAGAAGCAACATTCTGAAAATGAAGAAACTGCGAATTCTTCTGAAGAAATGAATGAAACCACAGAAGAAAGAACAATAGATGAAGCAGAACATACAAAAACTAACGAAGAACAAACGGCAACAAATACCATTAATGAAGATTCAGAAGAAGAAGTAATTGATAATATCAAAGAAGAACCCGTACAAAAAGAAACATCCGCACATACAACCACTAGCTCCACAGGATCTTTTCATATAGTAGCTGGAAGTTATTCTACCGAAGAAAATGCTCAGAAAAAAGCTGAAAAACTAAAGAAAAAGGGCTACCCTGACGCAACAGTTCTAGGTAAATTTGGAAAATTATACAAAGTAAAAGTTTCCTCTCACACTTCAAATGAAGAAGCCAAAGCAGCGCTTAAAGAATTCAAATCAAATGGGTATAGTGGGATGATAAAAGAATATTAGATTACATTTGCCTCGAAAATATGACAACTAATCGAATAAATTAACAAATAACAGTTCTTGGCAAAGTTTTCGTTTACTTTTAAAAGAATTAAAAATCATACATTATGAAAAAGACAATAATACTTGTAGCAACATTATTATTAGGAACATCAAGCATGTTTTCGAATACTATTAACACGAATATATCTACTAAGATTGAGAATACAATTGAAAGTATCTCACTAAGAGTATCAGTGACTAATAATGAAAAAGCAATAACTGGAGCTAAAGTTACCATTACACAAGAAGGTAACACAATAGCTACCGGAACTAGTGATTCTAAAGGAATATCTAACCTACAAATTTCCGAGTTTAAAGGAGGAGCAGTTGATATTAAAGTAGAGGCCTCGGGATTTCAAACAATAGTTTTAAAAGGAGCGCTATTAAAAAACAGAGCATTCTACCCTGTTAAAACACAAAAGTTAGTAGAAGGGATGGAACCTGTTAGAACTATTTCTGTGGACAATTCTATTGAAGCAATAGAAGACAAATCTGCTGATAAAATAGAAAAGATAGTAGCAAAAGGAGAGACATCTGTAGCAAAAACCGAAGAGTCCGTAAAGAAAACCGAAGAAAGTGTAAAAGCAAAAGAAGAAGCTGAAAAATCCGCTGAAAAAGCTAAATCAGAAACAGACAAATTAAGTTCTCAAGCAAAAGAAACTCAAAATGAAACTACTAAATTAAAAGAAGAAAATCTAAAAAAAGCTGACGAAGCTAAAGCTAACGCAGAAAAATCTGCGGCAGATAGAGAAAAAGCAAAAGAAGACCAACAAGCAAAACTAGCTGAATACGAAAAGCAAGTAGCCAAAGAAAAAGCAGAGGAAGAAGCTGCAGAAATGAAAAAAGAGGCTGAAAAGCAAGCTAAAAAAGCCGAAAGCGAAGCAAAAGATACCGCCAAAAAAGAAGAAAAAAAGGCAAAAGAAGAGGCTGCTAAATTAAAAGAAGAAGAAAAGAAAGCAAAAGAAGCCGAAAAAGAGGCAAAAGAAGCCGAAAAAGAGGCAAATGCTAAAGCTAAAGAAAAAGCTGCTAAAGCCAAAGAAGCTGAAAAAGAGGCAAAAGCTGCTGCTAAAGAAAAAAAGAAACAAGAAAAATTTCAAAAGTCAATGGACAAATATGAAGTAGCTCTTAAAAAATTAGAAACTAGCAAAGCAAAAATTGACAAAAAGCAAAATAAACTAAACGCTAAAATGACTAAAGGTAAATTAACACCTGCTGATGCTAAACTTGAGCAAGCTAAACTTGATGAATCTTATGCAAAAAACGAAGCGCAAGTAGCTAAAATCAATGAAAAAATTGATAAATTAAAAAAGAAAAATAAATAAGAACCATTTTTTTCTGTGCATTTCAATGGTAAGTTGGTATGCCAATTTGAATTAAAATTTTTAAAGCTCATTTATCTTTGATAAATGAGCTTTTTTATTGCACATCTTTTAATCAACTTCTTCGTTATCGAAAAATCAAATTACTCATTACTAAAAGGTAACTCGTTCCTGAATTTTAACTATAGCCGCAAACTTATACTCACAGGAATAAAATTGACAAACAAACTACCACCTTAATGTGTATATTCCTAATTAATAGAAGGGGTTAAAGGTGCGAAACTTTAGTTAATATCAAATTACAATTAGGTATAGCACTATGTACATTTAATGATTACCTTTGCAAACTAATAAATTTGAGAATGAAGAATTCAAGTGTTTTTGACACATTTATATCTACCCGAATGATGGCTATGCTAATGTTAATCTTTGCAATAGCCATAGGAGTTGCCACGTTTGTAGAAAACTCCTACGACACCATTACTGCACAGCGTGTGATATTTCATGCGAGTTGGTTTAAGGTAGTGCTGATTCTTCTATGTATCAATTTCATAGGCAATATAAAAAGGTATAGACTCTTTAGAAGAGAAAAATGGTCGATTCTTTTAGTTCACCTGGGTATGATTTTGACACTTGTAGGTGCAGCAATAACTCATGTTGTAGGATTTGAAGGAATGATAATGCTCAATGAAGGTGAGGCGACCAACAAAATGTACTCTTCCGAACCATTCTTTAGTCTGTTAGCAGTAGATAAAAACACCAATAAAGTGTCTTCTAACCTTCCTCACTATAAAATGAAACCTACTGAATATCTCAGCAATGATTTTTCATTAGAAGCTCCACTAACTAATGGTAAAATTATAAATATAGAATATGTAAACTATCAGTCAGGTATGAAAATGGGGGGAATGGAAGAAAACCAATCTGGTGGCATGAATTACCTTGAGGTGGTTTTTGCAAAAATGGTATCCGAATACATTCCAGAAGGTGGATCTTTAGTTAAAAATGGCAGAGTTTTCACATACAACAATCCAAAAGCTGGAGCAATCAACATCTATGGTGATACGGAAGCAGATTTGCAAATAGACTATAACCTGCCAATACCTAGATTGAGTATGGATACTAAAATTTCTGATACATTATTGGTAGGGTCCAATCCATTTAAAAAAAGACATTTACATTCGTTTTTTGATGTGCAATTGGTTTTTAAAGGTCTTAAAATAAATGCAAAACAGTCTTTGGTAAAAGCTGAGAAAAACGGTAGCGATGTGCTGACGGTTGATATTAAATATAACAACGAGACCCAGCGTGTACTACTCTGGGGAGGATTGGGGATGCCACAACGAAAAGTAAAACTAGAAATGGGAGATCAATTATTATCATTGGGATTTGGAGCTATTTTTAGAAAACTTCCCTTTACGATTAGATTGGATGATTTCATACTAGAAACATACCCTGGTACTAACAGTCCATCAGGATATAAAAGTGAGGTTACCGTATTTGGAGACACTGCAAAAGCTGGAGAACACCACAGTATATTTATGAATAATGTATTAGACAGAGACGGGTATCGAGTTTTTCAGAGCTCCTACTCTATCAACGGAACAGTTGAACAATCTGTATTCTCGGTAAATCATGATGCTATTGGGACACTCATTACTTATATTGCATACGTGCTACTTTCTCTAGGTTTTATTATGTCATTGTTTAATAAAAGTTCTCGCTTTTTAAAGTTAGGAAAATCATTAATAAATTCTAAAGCTAAAAACATTACAACTATATTGACGGTCTTATTCACTATTTCTGGTATTGCTCAAAGCGACAAGTTTGAGGTAAGCGAACCATTTGATATTAAGACCTACCAACCAATAAGTCAAGAACATTGCGACAAATTCAATTCGCTTATGGTAATGTCTTATACCGATCGAATCCAACCTTGCAACAGTTTAGCATTCGATTTACTACGTAAGCTGGCTCGAAAAGACAAATATACGATCGATGAATTAGGAATAACACTGTCGCCTGAGCAGGTATTGTTAGATATGTGTATTCAACCAGATTTTTGGGTCGATCAACCCATTATCAAATTTGATGCACGTACCGGATTAGGAAAAGTATTGAACGTAGAAGGAAAATACTTAAAGTTTTCTGATATTTTACAATCCATTACTTTTGAAGGCAATCAATATTATAATCCTGTAACGTATATACAAGACGGAAAAGAAATCACCTTTGATTCTTTGGTAACAGAAGCCAATCAAAAAGCCATTTCTAAACGAACAACCTTTGACAAAGAGGTGATTAAGCTCAATGAAAAAATGGGACTCTTTTACCAAGCTATTAATGGAGGCTTATTGCGTATATTCCCGATTATTCTTGAAGAAAAAGAGCATTGGGTTGACCTAAATGATGAAAAAGCAAAACTTCGTTTAGATAACGGAGCACCGAGCGAGTTAAATGTTACAGGAGCTACATTTATAGGCACTTATTTAATGAAAGTAGCAGAAGCTAAGCAGTCTGGAGATTATACAGATGCAGATCAAATGCTCGAAATCATAAAAAAACGACAAAGGAGTATTATTCCAGCTGAGCATCTACCGAGCGAATCGAAATTGGAATTGGAAATAACTTCCAATAAAATGAATATTTTTAGTCGACTCAAATATGTATATGCATTGCTAGGACTCCTATTACTTCCGCTTACTTTAATTGATAAACTTTCAGAAAAAAACAGAGCAGGTCTCAAAAAAGTAATATTCGGTTTTTCTATTGTCCTGTTACTTGCTGTTTTGTTACACACATTTAATTTAGGGTTTCGTTGGTATATAATTGGTCATGCTCCCTGGAGTAACGGCTATGAAGCTTTGACTCTTGTAGCTTGGGCTGTAGGTGTGGTTGGTCTTTTATTTTCAAGATTTTCAAACATATTACTGGGAGCAGCAGCTATCCTTTCTTTCTTCATATTAATGACCGCTGGGCACAGTAAATACGACCCGCAGATGAGTGATTTAGAACCTGTGCTAAAGTCCTATTGGTTAATCATTCACGTAGCTTGTCTAACCATTAGCTATGGATTCTTTGGAATAACTTTTATTCTTAGCTTGGTCAATATGGGAATCTTTGCATTTAGATCAACTATCACCAAATTAAATCAAAAGAACATAAAAGAGCTCACCTCTATTATGGAAATGGTAATGACTATTGGACTAGTGCTTGCCACTATCGGAACGTTTTTAGGCGGTGTATGGGCAAACGAATCTTGGGGAAGATACTGGGGATGGGATGCCAAAGAGACTTGGGCTTTAGTTATAGTTATGGTATATGCTCTTATTTTACATTTTAGGTTTGTACCAGGTCTTAGAGGTCCTTATGCTTTTAATCTTGCTACTGGGATTGGGTTCTCATCAGTGATTATGACATTTATTGGTGTCAACTATTACTTAACCAAAGGTTTGCACAGTTATGCTCGTGGAGATACACCTGTATTTGCTTGGTGGGTATTTGCTATACTAGGAGGTATTTTTACTTTATTTTTAATAGCAGGGATTAGAAATAAGAAACAGCAGAAAAAAGTAACCAAAAAATAAGAAATGGAAGGATTATTAGAAAATCAAGAGGCATCAAATAAAAATAGACCGACTTTCATAACTGTACTCGCCATTTTGAGTTGGATATTCGTAGGTCTTGGACTCATAGGAGTATTGACTACTGCTACTAAATCTGCTGAAGAAATGGACAATGAAATAGCGAACACTATAGCTCAAATCGAAATTTCTCCAATTGCAGCCACACCCTACTTTGATGATTACGTAAGGTTTGCTGAGCAATCATCTGGAGTTACCAAAACTATGAATATCTTTAATTTAATCGTTTTACTTGTGGAAGGCTTGGGTGTATATATGATATTTCAGCTCAAAAAAACAGGATATTGGATCTATACTGCATCCAATTTATTATTTATAAGTTTGCCCTTTATTTTTCTTCCTACTTCAAACCTTTTTACGGTAATGACCGCAGGGCTTTATATATTTATAGCTCTTTTGTTTCAAATACTATATGGTGTCAACCTAAAGCACTTAAAAAAATAATACAACACCACTTAAAAGCATCTATAAAAGTCCTTCGCATATAATTTTCTGCCTTTCTAAAAGACTAGAAAAAAAAAAAAACATTACAACTTTTGTAATACAATATATTACTTCTCTAAAAAATCAAGAGAAATAGAATTGATACAATATCTCAATCTTGTAGGTTTTGGACCATCAGTAAAGACATGGCCTAAATGTCCTTTGCACCTATTGCAAACAACCTCCGTTCGCTCCCAACCATGCGAACTATCAGAAATATGCTCCACGTGATTATTAATAAAATTAAAAAAACTTGGCCAGCCAGAACCCGAGTCAAACTTAGTATCAGATTCAAACAAAGGTAGTTGACACGAATTACAAACATACGTTCCGCTTTTGTAGTTTTTGTCGTATTCACCTGTAAATGCTCGTTCTGTTCCTTTGTTGCGCATTACTCGATAGGTACTATCGTCCAATTTAGCTTTCCATTGTTGGTCGGTCAACGAAATTGTTGTCAATGTATCTGTCAAGTTTTCTTTTCCTTTTGGGTAATCAATTTTAGAATCCTCTTTAGAAGAATCAAATGTATAGGCACAACTCATAATAGTGATTAATAATAACCGTAAGTATAAATGTAAATTTCATAATTCTTTTAACGATTTGAATTACGAATTATTGTTTTTTGTTTTCTCGGCAATCCAATATCCCATATATCGTGAACTTTGAAAAGTGTGATACTGAAGAATTTCGCCCATAAAATTAGAAGCTCTATGTGCCATTAGATTTTTTTGAATTGAAATGATTTTCTTATTAAAATTTTCCTGCCATTTTTCATTTGCATACCAGAAATCAATAATTTTCTGTCCGTTAGTTTGAGCAGTCTTCCACAAAGTATTATCTTGGTACAATGCAACTGCATTGTTTGTAAACTCTATAATGTCATCTGTAACAAAACCATTCCAATCTTTGCCTTGATGCATTGATTCTGCGCCTATTTGAGAAGTAACACTTGGAGTTCCGCATTGCATAGCTTCTAGTAATTTCCCTTTGATACCAGCTCCAAAACGCAAAGGGGCAAGCATTACTTTTGCCTTTCCTATAACATCTTGGGCGTTTTCTGCTCTACCTTTTATGACAAAGCCTTGCTGTGGGTTATGCAAACTCCAAACTTTCTGCGGAGGATACGCTCCATAGATGTGAAGTTCTGATTTAGGCAACCGTTTTTTGATAGGCGACCACATTACATTTTTTAAGTATAATACTGCATCCCAATTGGGTGCGTGAATAAAATTACCTATAAAAATAAAATGCTCCCGATCGGAAAACGCATTCCATTTATCTCTGTTTACACTATCTACAAAAAATGGAAGATACAATAGCAGTGCTTTGTCTATTTTAAATTGCTCTACCAAAAGGTCAATTTCAAATTGGGAAATCATCAAACTTAAATCACACCGAAGAATACTAGCTATTTCTCGTTTAGCATCTGTGGTTTGCAAATCAGAATACGAAATATTCAAAACTTCTTTTTTATTTTTCAAAGCTTGATGCCTAGCTTTTCTTAAAAAATGCAAATCTTCAGTGTCTAATATTCTCATTGCCTGAGGGCTGTATTCAGCTACTCGCCAACCGTACTGCTCTTCGATATTAAACCGATCAAAAAGTACAACATTAGGATTTAACTGTTTGAGAAAAGAATCAAAACTAATGTCATTTAACTTAATCCGCTCCTCCTCTACCCCGTAGGAATTCAGCGCAACAGAAAAATCAGATTTATGAGCAGCACTAGCAAATGTGATATGATAATCTGCTTTTCGAAAAACGCCTATTATCTGCATCATTCGACTGCCAGCAGCAGAAGAATTGGGCTCCGGCCATACGCTACCAATTATAAGTAGTTTTTTCATTTATCTTTTTACAAAAAACTCAATTCCATCAGGTTTACTCCACGCATAATTTATTGTTTTATTGATAAATGCTTCTAAAGAACTCTTAGCAGGAAAAAATGCTGCACAACTCGGCACATTTGCATTCCATTTTCCTGATTTCTTTAATTCTCCTTTAATTATCAATACCGTAAATTTATGCTTATCTTTTGTATTAATTGCTATTACAGCATATCCTTCATTGACCATTTCTTGCACCTCATTCATCACCGCTTGATTGGGGGCAAATCCTAAACTTTCCCAAGATCCTTCTTTTAGAATGAAATCATATATTTTGTGATATTCGATGTAAATTCCGTTTTCTTTAAGATCAGTCAATCCGTTGTACTCACAAATAGCTCTTGCAGTAAATGTCTTGCAATCGTTGTTACTTTGAGCATCTGCTATACACGCTTTATATTCCTCTTCTAAAGTAGTTATGGTTACTCTTTTTTCTTCATCATTTGGAGTCGTTCCGCAGCTATATAATGCAAGAGCAAAAGATACTATTACTATTTTTAAAATTTCTCTCATCTTTTCTATAAAAAAAGCCAACCACTAATTGTGGCTAGCTAATGTGATAACCAACTTAACATGGAATACACTTATAAAGCGTTGCTTTCAGTGCATTTCAAACTTAAATTAGTTTAAGCTTATTTTTTGAAACTAATCATTTAAGCTTCTATTCCCAATTCTTTTTTGGCGGCAGCTAAGATTGCTTTAGCACCTTCTAATGTTTTAGATTCTGCATAGGCTCTCAAAACAGGTTCGGTTCCAGATGGTCTTATCATCAACCATTCATCATCATTGAATATGTATTTGAACCCATCTATTGTAACCACTTTTTCGACAGTATATGGACCAAAGGATTGATATTTATCTGCTTTGCAATTGGCAATAACTTCTTGTTTTAATTCTTCTGAAAGGTGCAAATCATCTCTCCAATATTTAAACTCTCCTACTAAAGCATAAATTTCATTTACCAAGTCTTCTAAAGATTTTCCTGATTTAGCCATATATTCAAATATAACCAATCCCATCCAGATACCGTCTCTTTCAGGGATATGACCTTTGGTAGCAATACCACCAGATTCTTCACCACCTACCAATACGTCTTCAGTTATCATCTGAGCGGCAATATATTTGAATCCAATTTCGACCATATCAAAATCTAGGTTGTACAGTTTAGCCAAACGTTCTACACGGGGAGTTGTACTTGCTGCCACCACTACTTTTCCGTTCCATCCTTTTACTTTATGCAAGTAATGTGTAAGCAATAACAAAATATGATGCGAATCTACAAACTCTCCCTTTGCATTGAATAAACCTATTCGATCTGCATCCCCATCTGTAGCGAGTCCTGCTGCTATGTTTCCTTTTTCTTTTATCAATTCAGAAAATTCTCCAAGATTTTTTGCTATTGGTTCAGGAGCTTGCCCTCTAAAAGTAGGATTATGATCGCAATGCAAGAAGGTCATATCTGGAAAGATTCTTTTTAAAACATTCTGACCTGAACCATACATTGCATCATAAGCAAAGTTTAATCCAGAGTTTTTGATAGCATCGATATCAAAGTTATTTACCACATGATCTACATACATTTGCTCTAGATCTATGTACTCCACTAATCCTTTGGCTACAAGATCGTTCATAGAAACACTCAAATCTACATTAGATACATTGGGAATTTCATCTTCAATATCCTGAACATCTGAAGGAGCTAATGGTCCTCCAAAAGATCCTTTTAATTTGTATCCGTTATACGATGGAGGATTGTGGCTAGCTGTAAGCACAACACCCAAACTTGCTTTTTTGTTGACAGTTCCTAAAGAAACCATCGTATAACGGATACAAATTAAAAGGATCTTTTGGAGGACCATTAGCTCCTTCAGATGTTCAGGATATTGAAG
>CAMZLL010000093.1 GCA_947311505.1 uncultured Cryomorphaceae bacterium | reverse complement strand
TATGAACACCTTTTTTATAGGATTAAAAATAAAATTATGATTAAGAAAAGCCTAGTTATATTTAGACTTACATTGGTTTGTGTATTTGGATACTCACAAGACGCTACTACAGATGCGTTTAAAAAAAGCTATAGTTTAGAGTTAAAAGGAGCATTATCGGATGCTATCAAATCTATGCAATCCGTTTATGATAAAGATGAATATAGCATCAACCTAAGGTTGGGTTGGTTAAACTATATAATAGGAGATTATGTTAAGTCAAAAAAGTATTATCAAATTGCTATTGCACTAAAACCAAAATCAATAGAAGCCAGAAAAGGGTTGATTTATCCGCTATCTGCAATCAAAAACTGGGAAGATGTTTTTCAAACTTATCTAACCATCGTAAAAATAGATCCAAAGAACAGTACAGCTAACTACCAATTGGGATATGCTTATTATTTGAGAAAAGATTACAATAAAGCTAAAGCACATTTACAAATTGTTTTAGATTTATATCCTTTTGATTTTGATTCTAATCTTCTTATGGGGAGTAATTTTGTAAAACTTGGTAAAATTAAAGAAGCAAAATATCACTATAACTTAGCTCTTCTATATAATCCGTCTTCTTCTTATGTAAAAGGCTTGTTAGACGGATTGTAGCCCTCTTTAAGCTTTCTTAAAAAACGTATCAAACACCAATAAATTTTTCAAAACTTCATCATATTTTTGTTTTGCTTTATCTTCCGTAGTAGCATCGCCCAAAGCATCAATAGAGTGAATCAGTGGCACTAAAAAAATGTGGAGTTGATTATGTGCCTCTCCTTCCATGTCGCATGCATTAAAAATGCCATCTAGCACCGCATTTAATTCTGACGCAAGAATAGCTGCGTCTTTAGGAGAATTTACAATATTATATTCCTCATGCAGAGAAATCATCTCATGTATTCCATCTACGGTTGTGTTGTTTGCAATCCACTTTTTGCCTTCGTAAAGGTATAATTCCTTTGCATCGGTCTCAGGTGCTATAGTTGTTTTTTCTACCTGCACGTTATCCCCTTTTTCAGTTGAACCACAACTTACCATTCCCAATACCACAAATGCGATATATAACTTTGCTCTATTTTTCATTTGATCAATTTTATGACATCTTTAGCCAATTCTTTTCCTGTAGCTAGGAGGTCTGTTTTGTATTTTGCCATTTTCCATTCCAAAAGGTGCTGTCTGTACGCTCCCATTACTATGTTTTCCAACGATTGTTTATTTACTTTTTTAGAAAATTTTCCTTCGGCTACACCTTCTGCAATAATATTAGAGATGAGTGCCTTTTGGGTGTCTAAAATAGAGTTAACTGCTTCGAATATGTTTTTATTATCTTCCCACAATCCATCAGAAAACACTACTATTAAGCAGTGTCTGTTTTTACTCATAAACTTAAATTGCTCGTTGTAAATGTTTTTTATTTTCTTCGATGGGTTCGTAACACCTTTGTTAACAGCACTTAATAATTCTTCGATTTCTGATGACAAATAAGTTAACATACTAATGATAATCGTTTCTTTGTTTTTGAAATGCCGATATAGTGCGGCTTCTGAAAACTTAACTTGTAATGCTAAGTTTTTTGTGGTAAACCCCTGAATACCTTTTCTCAATAAAAGTTTACTTGCTGCTTCGAGAATTTCTCTTTGCCTTCTTGTGAATTCCATATTGTGAGTGTTTGTTTACTTACAAAAGTAGAATATTTTTACTACGCTAACACCCGTTGTGAATAAGTTTCAATCCGCATTTCAACACTTCTTTTGAAAAGCAATAATATTATGTATCTTTACCGTGTTATATGAATTCATCCTTACATATTCTTTTTGTCGGAAACTATGACCCGGATTATAATCGAAATAAAATTATTCTTCTAGGTTTGGAAAATCTTAATGACGTAGAAGTTAAAGAATATGTATTCGAAAGCAAAAGAAAATTTAACAAAACCCATTTTCAAAAACTAGAGACTTGGGCTGATGTGCTTTTTTTTCCCTCTTTCACACATGCTATAGTTCGATTTATATGCAAACAAACCGAAAAACCCACTATTTTTGACCCTTTAATTTCTCGATACTTAACTAAGGTTTTTGATTATAAACAGGTGGGAAAATACTCTATTCGAGCGCTAAAAAATTATTACAAAGACAAGATTCCTATGCGTTGCGTGTCTCATCTTATAGCAGATACCGATGCGCATCGGCAATATTACCATCAAACATTTGGAGTACCCTTATCTACTATTAGTGTAATTCCTGTTGGTGTGGATACTGACTTTTTTAGCCCAATCGTAAATACTAACTTAAAAAAATCTTTTATCGTTGGTTTTTATGGTGGATTCATTCCTCTGCAAGGCGTTAGCGTTATCTTAGACGCTGCTAAATTATTATTAGAACACGCTGATATTGAGTTTCGCTTAATAGGTACAGGGTTTGAATTTGACAAAATGAAATCAAAAGCGACAAATGAACACCTAACCAATGTCTCGTTTTTAGGCTGGAAAAACTATACTGAATTGCCAGCAGAACTCAACAAATTTGATATTTGCCTTGGGATATTTGGCACAACACCAAAAACAGAATTGGTAATTCCTAATAAAATTTTTCATTATGCCAGCTTAGCAAAACCTATCATTACTAAAAACACACAAGCTATAAAAGAATGGTTTGTAGCTGATACAGATATAGTGTTGATAAAATCCTCCGCAATAGCATTAACAAATGCCATTTTAAAATTAAAAAAGGACACTATTCTGAGTAAAAATATAGGAGAAAACGCAAAAAAGTTAATAGACGAAAATTTCACAGCAAAAAAAACAGCTGCCAAACTCGTAACCATATCAAAACAAGTTCTATCTAATGAGCACCTCTGAAAATTCATTTCTTTCAAAAAACAAAGATAATGAATGAGATGCGAAGTATATTTTTTTTAGAATAGTCCAACAATTCATTTTGTTTCGGACTATTTTATATTGGTTAATGGTAATTTTTATTTGTGCTTTTAAACAGTTTTAGAAAAAATAAGAATTAACATTTACTCATTAATAATAGAACTCAACCAACGTTCCATTTTTGATTTTTCTATTCCTTTACGATCTGCTATGTCATGTACTTGATCCAAGTTTACTTTTCCAACTCCAAAATACTTGCTTTGGGGATGCGAAAAATACCAGCCACTTACGCTTGCTGCGGGTAACATTGCATAAGAATCTGTTAACGATACTCCTGTATTTTTCTCGCCATCTAACAATCTAAATAGCGAGGGTTTCTCGGTATGATCTGGACAAGCTGGATAACCAGGAGCTGGTCGTATTCCTTGGTATTTTTCTCTGATCAAACTTTCATTATCTAAATCTTCATCTTTTGAATACCCCCAGTAGTCAGTACGTACATATTTGTGCATGTATTCTGCAAAAGCTTCTGCTAGTCGATCCGCAAGTGCTTTTAAAAGAATAGAATTATAATCATCGTGATTCGCTTCAAAATCTTTTATTCGTTTGTCTATATTCAATCCTGCGGTAACTACAAATGCTCCTATGAAATCGTCTTTTCCGCTTTCTTTTGGAGCTATAAAATCTGCTAACGATATATTAGGTTGTCCAGCTGCCTTTTTAATTTGCTGACGCAGGTGGTGTAATTCCATCACCTTTTCTTTGTCTGCACGACTTCCCGAATCAGATTCATATATTTCTATAGTATCATCGTTTACAGTATTGGCAGGAAAAATACCCACTGCTGCATTGGCGACAATCCATCGTTGGCTCACTATTTTTTTGAGCATTGCTTGTGCATCTGCAAATAACTTGGTTGCTTCTTTACCAACTACTGTGTCATTCAAAATTTTTGGATACCTTCCATGCAATTCCCAAGTCTGAAAAAAGGGGGTCCAGTCGATAAAGGGTATTAATTTCTCAACATCAAAGTTTTTTAAGACTTTAACTCCCGTTCGATAAGGATATATTGTTTCGTGTGTATTCCAATCTATTTTAAATTTATTAGCACGAGCTTGTTCTATAGTGAGCATTGCCTTTTGACCTTTTTTCTTTGCGTGCATTTCTCGCACCTGCTTATATTCGGTCTGGATAGATGCTACATAGGCTGCTTTGTTATCTCCTAACAATTGCTCTACAACTGTTACACTTCTAGAAGCATCCAGTACGTGTACCGCTTGATCTACATCTAAATGCTCGTCTATTTTTACAGCAGTATGTACTCTTGAGGTTGTTGCTCCACCTATCAATAACGGTATGTTTAGCCCTGCTTTTTGCATTTCTTTGGCTACATCTACCATTTCGTCTAACGAAGGTGTAATCAATCCGCTAAGACCTATGATTTGTGCATTCTCTTCTATTGCTCTTTTGATAATAGTGTCAGCAGGTACCATCACGCCCAAATCTACTATTTCATAGTTATTACATCCCAGCACTACACCCACAATGTTTTTGCCTATATCGTGGACATCTCCTTTTACCGTAGCCATTATAATTTTTCCAGCAAAACTAGACCCTTCTCCTTTTTCAGCCTCTATGTAGGGCATCAATATCGCAACGGCTGTTTTCATTACTCGGGCAGATTTAACTACTTGTGGCAAAAACATTTTTCCACTTCCAAATAGATCTCCAACTACATTCATGCCGGTCATTAAGTGTCCCTCAATTACATGAATTGGACGTTCGGCTGCCTGTCTGGCTTCTTCTATGTCTTCGGCTATAAATTCTGTTATCCCTTTTACTAAAGAATGCGTAATTCGTTCTTGCAAACTTCCTGTTCTCCACGTTAAATCCTTTTCTTTTTTCTTCCCTGATCCTTTTACAGATTCGGCAAGATCAAGCAAACGTTCAGTAGCATCTGGTCTTCTGTTTAGCAGCACATCTTCTACACAGTCGAGCAATTCTTTGGGAATATCATCATAAACTTCTAGCATTGTCGGATTTACAATACCCATATCCATACCTTCTTGAATGGCGTGATATAAAAAGGCACTGTGCATCGCCTCTCTTACGGTATTGTTCCCTCTAAATGAAAATGAGACATTACTCACACCGCCACTAATGTGTGCTCCGGGTAAATTCTCTCGTATCCAGCGAGTAGCTCTAAAGAAGTCTAAAGCGTTATCATTGTGCGATTCTATCCCCGTAGCAACAGGAAAAATATTGGGATCAAAAATAATATCTTGTGGCGGAAAATTAACCTGATCTACCAAAACACGATACGATCGTTCGCACATTTGAATTCGTTTTTCATACGAATCAGCTTGTCCATTTTCATCAAACGCCATTACTATAGTAGCTGCACCATATTGCTTAATTTTCTTGGCTTTTTCTATAAAGGCTGCTTCACCTTCTTTAAGACTTATGGAGTTTACTACACATTTTCCTTGCACGCATTTGAGACCTGCTTCTATAATTTCCCACTTTGAAGAGTCTATCATAATAGGTACTCTAGAAATGTCAGGTTCGGCAGCTATAAGGTTTAGAAACGTAGTCATTGCTTCTACTCCGTCTAACAAACCTTCATCCATATTGATGTCAATTATTTGAGCTCCTCCATCTACTTGATCTCTTGCTACCTGCAATGCTTCGTCATACAAGCCTTCTTTTATAAGTCGCAAAAACTTCCGAGAACCTGTAACATTGGTGCGTTCACCTATGTTTATAAAATTAGATTCTTTGGTTATCACTAAGGGTTCCAAACCGCTCAATTTCATATTAGATAAATTGTTTTCGGTTGGTATATATTTCCCTTGATAATCTGGATGTAAACTCATGTCTATAATTTTGATGGACAAATATATAGTGCTTGGATGGATTTAAACAAATTTTATTTGAATTCTGTTATAATTCTAGCAATACTTATTATATCCGTTACTGGTATAAACGACACATATACAGTTTTTTTCTTACAAGAGAATCTGCCATTTTTGATATTTCCCTACTTCTATTTAAACTTTTTTATTAATAAACAGATTTTCACTTGAAATAACGAAGAAATGGATTGAAATAAGAGGATCTAATTAGCTACCGTCTAATTGTTCAACGGTATTAAATGATTTTTTCACCTTTAATATAAACACGCTTCTTCTTTCCTATTATTTTATAAAAATACAACCTTTCAAACTTAAGTTGGTTAATGATATAAAATAACGTTTCTCTCTTTTTTGACGAAGAGCCATCATTACACTAGCGTTGTAAAAGATATTTTAATCTTAATGCGTTTCCATATCTACATAGCTTTCTGTTGAGGGACAAGAACAAATTAAATTACGATCTCCATAAGCGTCATTCACACGACCAACACTTACCCAAAACTTATTTGTTTTTAAATAAGATAGCGGATATGCTGCTGTTTCTCTTGAATATGATTTATCCCAATTATCAGAGATAATCGTTTCTGCTGTATGTGGTGCGTTTTTCAATGGGTTATCTTCTTTATCATAAATACCATCTTTTACACGAGAAATTTCATTTCTAATCTCTATCATAGCGTCACAAAAACGATCCAATTCATCTTTGGACTCACTTTCTGTAGGCTCTATCATAATAGTGCCGGCTACGGGAAAACTTAAAGTAGGTGCGTGAAATCCATAATCTATTAACCGTTTGGCAACATCAGCTGCTTCAATACCTGTTTCTGCTTTTATTGGTCGTAAATCCAAAATCATTTCGTGAGCAACTGTACCATTTTCACCCGTATATAATGTTGGATAATGGTCTTTTAGTTTTGACTTGATGTAATTGGCATTAAAAATCGCCATCTCAGTGGCTTTTTTTGTTCCCGATTTACCTAACATTTTCAGATATCCGTAAGATATCAATAAAATCAATGCACTTCCAAATGGAGCGGAGCTCACACCTGTTATGGCTTTTTCGCCTCCATATCCAACTATGGCATTACCCGGAAGAAAAACAGTCAAATGCTTGGCTACTCCTATACACCCGACACCCGGACCACCACCTCCATGAGGTATAGCAAAAGTCTTGTGTAAATTTAAATGACAAACATCTGCACCAATATTACCAGGGCTTGTAAGTCCTACCTGTGCATTCATATTGGCGCCATCCATATATACCTGACCACCATTGGCATGTATAATATCAGTAATCTCTATAATACTAGCTTCGTAAACTCCGTGTGTAGAAGGGTACGTTACCATCAAACAAGATAAATTTTCTTTATTTTCCTCTGCTTTTGTTTTTAAATCAGCTACATCTATGTTTCCTTTCTCATCGCATTGTACCAAAACTATTTTCATTCCCGCCATTACAGCACTAGCTGGATTGGTTCCATGTGCTGAGGTAGGTATCAAACAAACATCTCTATTTTCATTTCCATTTTCTTTATGGTAGGCTTGAATTACCATCAAGCCGGTGTACTCGCCTTGCGCTCCACTGTTAGGCTGAAAAGAAATTCGATCAAAACCAGTAACTGTACTTAATAATTGATCCAAATCATTAATCATTTCTAAATACCCCTCTGTCTGGTTGGCAGGTGCAAAGGGATGAATATCTGAAAATTCCGGCCAAGTGATTGGTATTAGTTCGCTCACTGCGTTTAATTTCATCGTACAAGATCCAAGAGGTATCATAGAATGAACCAACGAGATGTCTTTATTTTCTAGCCATTTTAAATATCGCATCATTTGCGTTTCTGAATGATGGCTATTAAATACTGGATGCGTTAAAATAGCGTCTGTTCGAAGTCTTTTAGCAGGTATAGTGCTTTCAACCACTGTAAGGTTGTCAACAGTTTCTCCTTTAGCTTCTGCAAAAACAGTAGCAATATCAAACAGTATATTTTCAGTTACCGTTTCGTCTAAGCTGATAGATACACCGTCTTTGTAATAATATAAGTTGATTTCCTTTGCTTCTGCCAACTCTTTTATTTTATCTGTATCAGCAGTTGAGATACTAAGTGTGTCAAAATAAGTGTCGTTGATTATTTCATAACCTAACTCTTCTATAACTAAAGCAAGCGTACAGGTTTTACTATGAATACTAGTAGCTATTTCTTTTAAACCAACCGGACCATGATATACGGCATACGAAGATGCTAACACAGCAAGTAAAGCCTGAGCGGTACAGATATTAGAAGTGGCTTTTGCTCTTTTAATGTGTTGTTCTCTGGTTTGCAGTGCCATTCTCAACGCTGGATTGCCATTAGCATCTACAGACACTCCTATAATTCGCCCTGGTATTTGTCTTTTAAACTCATTTTTAGTAGCAAAATAAGCAGCGTGTGGACCACCGAAACCTAAAGGAACTCCAAATCTTTGAGATGATCCAACTACGCAATCCGCACCCCATGTGCCGGGTGATTCTAACACCACTAAACTCATAATATCTGCTATAGCGGCAACTCGCACACCGGTATCTTTGCATGTGGTTGCAAAAGCTGTATAGTCGTTTATATTACCACTACTATCTGGGTATTGAACTATAGCGCCAAAATAATCTTCTGAAGGTGTATATTCGTCAAACGAACCAAAGATCAATTCTATTCCTAATGGAGCGCTACGAGTTACTAATATATCTTTTGTTTGCTCAAATATATGTTCATCTACAAAGAATTTATTTACACCTGCTTTAACTTGTTTTCGAGAGCGAGCGTTTAAAAACATAATCATAGCCTCGGCAGCAGCAGTACCCTCGTCAAGTAAAGATGCGTTTGCCAATTCCATTCCGGTAAGGTCAAGAACCATGGTTTGGAAATTTAACAATGCTTCTAATCTTCCTTGAGAGATTTCAGCTTGATAAGGGGTATAAGCTGTGTACCATCCCGGATTTTCTAAAACATTTCTCAAAATAACAGATGGAATTACCGTACCGTAATAACCCAACCCTATATAGTTTTTGAAAATTTTATTTTTAGATCCCGTTGTTTTTATTGCGTTTAAATACTCTTGTTCAGAGAGCGCATCTGGAAGATCCAAATCTTCTTTAAGTCGAATGTGTTCTGGGACGGTTACGTTTATGAGCTGTTCAACGCTTTCATACCCCATAACTGAAAGCATTTTAGTAAGGTCTTCTGCTCTAGGTCCAACGTGTTTGTTTACAAAGTCTGTGTGTGCCATTTTGTAGTTTTAAAAGTGTGTAAATTTTTAAAAAGGTAAAGATAACAGGTATTCTTATAAAACGAATTATTAGTGCAAAAAAAATCTTTAAAATGAAATTTATCACATTAAAGATGGGCAACATTGTAAAATAATATACTGTGGTTGATTGTAGAATTCTTGAAGGTTATTGATTTTTCTATTATATTTGAATTTGTTTCATTAGAAAAAAACAATGCAACCTTTTGAACAAAGAGTAAGTCTATGATAAAAGAAAAGCAAATGAATGAGTAGTGAAGAGTTGATAGAAGCTTGCCTTAAAGGTGAAACTACAGCTCAGAGATTGCTTTTTGAAATGTATAGTCCTAAGCTGTATGCGGTTTGTATGCGTTATGCCAATAATGAAGACGAAGCAAAAGACATATTGCAAGATGGATTTATAAAAATATATAACAAATTAAATCTATATAATGGCGAAGGTTCGTTTGAAGGATGGATGCGTAGAGTCGTGGTAAATACCGCACTTGACGCCATTCGAAAAAACAAGAAATTACAATCTCAAGTAGATTTGGATGATGTTTCTTATAGTTTAACCACAAACGAAACGGTTTTGGATCAATTAGCAGCAAATGATTTGCTTGAAATTCTTCAGACCTTACCGCTTGGTTATAAAACGGTTTTTAATTTGTACGTAATTGAAGGTTACTCGCACAAAGAAATAGCAGAGGAATTAAACATTACAGTTAGTACTTCTAAGTCTCAATTCTCAAGAGCAAAAGGTATATTGAGAAAGATTATAGAAAAACAAAAAATAGGATATGAATCTTAAAGATAAAAACATAGAAGAGTTGTTTCGCTCAGAGTTAGAAGATTATGAAATGCCTGTAGATCAATCTGTTTGGTCAAGTATTTCAAATAAATTAACACATAATGTTACCACTTCGACTGCTGCTACAGCTACCAGTTGGTTAACTTACGCGGGTATTAGTACTGTAGCTGTAGCCATTGGGGTAGTAGCTACATTGGCATACATAAACAACGGAACAACTCAACAAAAACATCAATTGACTTCTCTTTCAAATTCAAACCTGTCAGCCGTAATTACACAAAAAGAAGAAATTGAAAAAGAATCAACCCCTGCTAGAGTAATAACCGAAGACGCTACTTTTGTGAATGAAATAGCAAAGCCTTCTATCGTTGTAAACGATCCTATTCTCCCAAAAGATGAGCAAAAGTCAACGTCAAAAAAAATAATAGTAGTACATACTCCTGAAACAAAAGCAGAAAATGCACATAATGAAAGCTATAAAAAACCAAGTAACTCTTGGGTAGATACTTGGTTAACCTCAACTAGCAGTTCTGAAAGTTCTGAGAATAGCACGTCAAATAACGCTTCTGACAGTCGCGTTGAAATTAAGCCAAACCTAGGTAATTGTCTTCAAACGCTTCCAATGATTGTTGAGGTAGAAAAAAATGAAATAATAGCATCTATAATTGCGGCTCCAGTTGGGGGTTATGCTCCTTTAGAGGTCTCTTTTGCGCAACAATCTGAAATAGGAAAAGTAAGTTGGAATTTTGGTGATGAAACTTCATATTCCACCGAAACTAATCCTGTACATGTTTTTGATAAACCAGGAACCTACACTGTTACACTTACTATAGAAAACGATAATGGTGATATTGTTACCGACACTAGAGAAATTGAGGTGTTAGCAAACAGTTCAATAAAAAACATTCCCAATGTAATAACACCTAATAACGATGGTAATAATGATATTCTTACTATAGAAACAAAAAACATAGAAACCTATCAAATCTTGATTAAAGACAAAAAAGGAAATCTTATTTTTGAATCTGTAGATAAAGATATTTCTTGGGATGGAAGAAATAAATACGATGAATTTGTTCCGGCCGGAAATTATGTTTTGATATTACTTGCCGTAGGTGTAGATGGGAAAATTTACAAACAAACGAGCAGTGTATTTGTAAAGTATTAGAGGTTAGTTAGTCGTTTTTCGATGTTTAGTTTACGAAAGTCAACAGTATTGTTGAAGTCTTTCCTTTCGATAAGGTTCTTTTAACAGTAGGCGCATTTACCATCTTATACCCCCTGTAAATAAATCTGTTTTACTAGGCTGTTTTACAGGCGTAAATGGTATAACTTTGCCCTACATTTTCAAGTAATATGAATAAAAAATTAAAATTACAACAACTTAAGAGGGATAGTGTTGCGAGCTTTAAGGAGAAAGAAAAATTCCCTATTATTGTTATCCTTGACAATATTCGAAGCCTCAACAATATTGGGTCATTTTTTAGAACCTGTGACGCCTTCAATGTGGAGGAATTAATTCTAACCGGAATTTGTGCGAAACCCCCACATAGAGAAATACAAAAAACAGCATTAGGAGCACATCAGTCGGTTGCTTGGCAATATTTTGAAACTACCGAAGATGCCGTTAAATATGTCCGGACAAAAAACTATAAAGTCTATGCAGTGGAACAAGCCGAAACCGTTATTCAATTACAAAACTTTGCCACGAATAAAGAAAAGACAGCTGTTGTATTTGGCAACGAAGTAGATGGAGTTCAAGATGCAATTATAAATCTTTCGGATGGCGTGTTAGAAATACCTCAGTTTGGAACCAAACACTCTCTCAACGTGTCTGTGTGTGGAGGAGCTGTGCTCTGGGAGCTGACCAAGCAACTTATTAAATAGTGCATAATTGGGCAGCGATGTTTGTGTGTCCTACTCTCAACATATTAGTTTGTAAGGGTTTTAATTGTTGAAAACCTCCGGATTATCTGTTATATCTGTTTGTTAACCCGAATAAATAGTGTATTTGTCGTTTTTTCTTGGTTGTTAATAAAAAAAAAACGAGATTTGCAGGCTAATGTATATGAACCATAACAATATGACTCGTTTTTACATCGTTATTTTACTTTCTTTATTGATAGGAAGCGTATCTGCACAAGGGTATTACAATTCTAATGCGTGGAAACGTCACAGACACGAAGTTCGTTTTGAGCTAGGAGCTTCCAATTTCCTCGGAGAAGTAGGAGGTAGAGATCGGGTAGGATCTGATTTCGTGTGGGACTTAGAACTTTCCAAAACAAACTTTGCAGCTGGGTTTAATTACCTTTACTACTTGAGTAGAACAGTAGGGTTTAGGTATAACCTTTATTACGGAAAAGTAGGGGGAGATGATGCTCTTACGGCTGAGGTGTTTAGACACAATAGAAATATTAAATTTCAATCGACCATAATAGAATCAGGAATAGGAATAGAATGGCAGCTTGTAAAAGAAAAACCAGGTAATATATATAATTTAAAAAGTCCAACTGGTAAAAAATTAGGCTTAAATTCATTCAATTTAGGCGTTTATTTTACTGCTGGAGTAGCTGGTTTTTATTATAATCCAAAAGCTCCTGATCAAAACGGAAACATGGTAGCGTTACGTCCACTAAAAACAGAAGGACAAGGTCTTGAGGGCGGTGCAAAACCTTACGGATTGTTTAGTGTGGCGATTCCAGTAGGTTTTGGATTGCGTAAGTCTATAAATAGAAAAACAGGGATTAAATTAGAATTAACACATCGCTTTACTTTTACAGATTATATAGACGATGCCAGCACGGTATATTACGACCCTGCCATTTTGAACAATCAAATTGGACCTACCTCTGCTTATCTTTCTAATCCAGGCCTAGATACTTTCGGTGGTTCCTCTACAAGACCAGGACTCCAAAGGGGAGATCCTACAGATAGAGATGGCTATATGTTTATCACAGCAGGGATATATATAAAACTTGACAGCAAGAAATCTGCATACGGAAGACACAGGGTTCGTAGAGTAAAAGCTTCGTTCTAGGTTGTCGTTTAAATATATATTAGCTAGCTATCCTAGTGTAAATGGTAGTTCTATATTTCAGTAATCTTTGTTTCTTATTCTAAAAAAGCAAAGTAACGCTACTTTATTTTTTCTTAACCAACTTGTGTTATAGTGTAAAAATTGATTCTGATAAAAATCATTTTTATTTCTTAGTATTTTTCTTTAGATTTACAAGCGTATTATTTAAACACACTTTCACGCTTATGCCATTTTATCATACACTGGGGAATATACCTCCAAAAAGACACACAACATTTGACAATCCGCAAGGAGGATTGTATCAAGAGGAATTATTTGGAACTTCTGGTTTCGTAGGTAAGTCATCTTTAATCTATCATTTATATCCACCTACGGTGGTATCAGAAATTAAAATGATAAAAGATGTAACACCTAAAATAGCTATTGAAAAAAACATGAAGGCAATGAGTTTTCAGGGGTTTTCTATTCCACAGGGTGAAGAATATTTAGAAAGTAGAAAAACACTTTTTGTAAACAGCGACCTAAAAATAGGCTTAGCAGCTCCCGGTCATTTTTCGCAAGAATATTTTTACAGAAATAGCGATGCCGATGAAATGTTATTCATACACAAAGGCTCAGGAAAACTACGAACGATGTATGGTTCGTTAGATTTTGCTTATGGAGACTATCTAATTATTCCACAAGGAACAACCTATCAAATAGATTTTGACAACGAGGATAATAGAATCCTTTTTGTAGAATCAGCTAGCGAAATAATGCCACCTAAAAGTTATAGAAACAACTTCGGGCAATTCCTTGAGCAATCTCCAATATGCGAACGAGATTTTAGATTGCCAAAAGATTTGAAAACCCACGATGAAAAAGGTGAATTTAAAGTAATCTCTAAAAAACAAGGCGTGCTTTGGGAGTACACACACAGCAATCATCCGTTTGACGCTATAGGGTGGGATGGGTATAATTATCCCTACGCATTTTCTATTCATGATTTTGAACCCATCACCGGTAGAATTCATATGCCCCCCCCTATTCATCAACAATGGGAGGCTGAAGGGTTCGTAGTTTGTTCGTTTGTGCCTAGAATGTATGATTATCACCCAAAAGCAATACCCGCACCCTATCATCACAGCAATATTGATTCTGAGGAATTATTATACTACGTAGATGGAGATTTTATGAGTAGAAACAATATCCACAAAGGGCAAATAACCTTGCATCCTGGAGGAATACCTCATGGGCCACACCCAGGAGCTATCGAAAGAAGCGTTGGCAAAACGCATACCGAAGAGTTGGCGGTAATGATAGACCCTTTTAAGCCAGTAATGATAACCGAAGAAGCAATGAAACTACAAGTAGACGATTATTACAAAAGCTGGTTAACGAATTAGGGCTGGTTTTGTAAACTATCACGGCTAAAAAAAGCATTCGGCTTTGTTGCTTTATGGATGGAATGTATTGAGCTACGATGATTTACTAACAAGTAAAATTAAAGCAGAAGAACCAAATTATTTAAACACGTAATTAAAGAGAATTAAACACACACATACTATGTCAAAAATTAAAAATGTAGAATACGGATTGGAAAAGATCTTTGAAGGAGCACAAGACTTTTTACCACTATTGGGAACCGATTATGTAGAATTTTATGTAGGAAATGCCAAACAAGCTGCGCACTTTTACAAAACTGCATTTGGGTTTCAATCGTACGCATACAAAGGATTAGAAACAGGAAGCAAAGATTCGGTTTCATACGTGTTAACACAAAACAAAATCAAACTTATACTTACCACACCGTTAAATTCAACTTCAGAAATCAACAAACACATTGTAAAACATGGCGATGGCGTAAAAGTAATTGCTCTCTGGGTAGAAGATGCCAAAAAAGCTTGGGAAGAAACCACATCGAGAGGGGCTAAATCTTACTTTGAACCTCGAGTAGAAAAAGATGCTGACGGAGAAGTCGTTAGAGCAGGGATTTATACGTATGGAGAAACGGTTCACATATTTGTGGAACGTAAAAATTACAAAGGAACATTCTTGCCCGGGTTTGTAAAATGGGATTCTGAGTACAATCCAGAGCCAGTAGGACTTAAATATATTGACCACATGGTAGGAAATGTTGGTTGGGGAGAAATGAACACCTGGGTAAAATGGTACGAAGACGTTATGGGCTTCGAAAACTTCCTATCATTTGATGATACGCAAATTCACACCGAGTATTCTGCACTCATGAGTAAAGTAATGAGTAATGGAAATGGTAGAATAAAGTTTCCTATAAACGAACCAGCAAAAGCAGCTAAGAAATCTCAAATAGAAGAATACCTAGATTTTTATGAAGGTTCAGGTGTGCAACACATTGCAGTGGCAACAAATGACATCTTAGATACAGTCGCTAAAATGAGAGCTAGAGGGGTAGAGTTCTTATCGACTCCACCAGACGAGTATTATAAATCTGTACCAAACAGATTAGCAGAACACAACCATGAGCTAGCAGAAGACATTGAAAAACTGAAAAGTTTAGGTATCATGATTGATGCAGATGAAGAAGGATATTTACTACAAATATTTACAAAGCCAGTTGAAGATAGACCTACCTTATTTTTTGAAATTATTCAACGAATGGGAGCAAGAGGCTTTGGTGCAGGTAACTTCAAAGCATTGTTCGAAAGCATAGAACGAGAACAAGAATTAAGAGGAACATTATAAATCAGACACTATACTTTAGACATTAGACGCGAAATACAATTTTAATTGTTCCAGCACCTAACGTCTAAAATCGAAGCGTTTTTTAAATCTAAATCATGATATTACCACCCATAAACTTCCAGAAATGGATAGACGAAAATAGAGATAAACTAAAGCCACCCGTAGGAAATCAGGTCGTATATAAAGACACCGAATTTATCATCATGGTAGTAGGCGGACCTAATGCTCGAAAAGACTATCATTACAACGAGGGCGAAGAGTTTTTCTATCAGATAGAAGGAGACATTACACTTCCTATCATAGAAGAAGGTAAAAAAAGAATCGTAGAAATAAAAGAAGGTGAAATATTTTTGCTCCCAGCACGTGTGCCTCATTCACCGCAGCGTCCCGCCAATACCATAGGGCTGGTCATTGAACGAATGCGCAAACCTGACGAATTGGATTATTGCTCTTGGTATTGCGAAAATTGCAACCACGAATTAGCAAAAGAACCCTTTCATTTGGGAAATATTGTAACACAACTTCCCAAATTATTAAACGACTTTTATGCCAATGATAAATTGACAACATGCGATAAATGTGGAACAAAAATGGAAGAACCTAAATTGAAATCTTAATATATGGAGCAAAAGACAGCCACTATAATAGGAGCCGGACTAGCAGGTTCGCTGTGGGCAATATATCTTGCCAAAGCAGGGTATGCTGTAACCATATTTGAAACTAGATCTGATATTCGTCAAGCAGAAATATCAGCCGGAAAATCAATAAACCTCGCCCTATCTACACGGGGCATAAACGCGATGGATGCAGTAGGTATTATGGACGAAATAAAACCATTGATGATTCCGATGACAGGTCGAATAATGCACTCCACCAAAGGAGAACTCACTTATCAACCCTACGGAGAAGAAGGGCAAGCCATCAATTCTATATCAAGAGGAGGAGTCAACGCCAAAATGATGGATCTAGCAGAAGCCTCAGGCAATGTCTCTATTTTGTATAGTCACAAATGTGTAAATGTAGATTTTGATACTAATACCGTTTTCATAGAAAAAAGAGCTGATAAATCAATTATCGAACATACCTCAGATGTTGTTTTTGCTTGTGATGGTGCGTTTTCTGCAGTTAGATATCACGGTTTTCAAAAGTTAAACAGGTTTGATTTTAGTCAAGACTACATAGATGATGGATATCGAGAAATACTCCTCCCTGCCAATGCAGACGGCTCTTATAAGCTAGACAAGAACGCTTTGCACATTTGGCCTAGAGGTCGTTTTATGCTTATCGCTTTGGCAAATGAAGACGGATCCTTTACATGCACATTATTTATGCCCTTCGAAAACGATGAATACTCGTTCGATAAATTAAAAACAAAAGAAAACGTAGATACATTCTTTAAAAACATCTTTCCAGATTTTCATGAACTAATGCCCGACATAGCCGATCAATGGGAAGATCATCCACTCTCCTCTTTGGCTATAATGCGTTGTTACCCTTGGACACATAACAAAGTAGCCCTTATGGGAGATGCCGCACACGCCACAGTTCCTTTTTATGGACAAGGGATGAACGGAAGCCTAGAAGATTGTTTTGTCATGGGAGAATTGATGAAAAAACACAACGAAGATTGGAGTGCCGTATTTAAAGAATATCAAGAAATAAGAAAACCAAACGGAGACGCATTACAAGACCTCTCCTTGCACAATTACAAAGTGATGTCCCAATCGGTAGCAGACCCCAATTTCTTATTGAAGAAGAAATTCGAACACCGCATTCACCAGCTCTATCCAGACAAATATCTCTCCTTGTATTCCATGGTATCGTTTAGCAACATTCCCTATGCAGAAGCCTTTCAAAAAGGAAAAGAACAAGACACCTTCATCGAAAGTATCATGAAAGATTACGAAATAGAAAAATTGTTCAAAATGGATGGAATCGATGAATTAATTCACCACCTATTTGAAGACCGTTAAGCATGCCGCTATTTAGAACAAAAGACATATATAGATTAATAAAAGAACCAGATTCGCATTGCTGATGTAGCAAAGACTAATTTGGGCGTGACCCGTTGGGTCGGGCTATCCGCTATATCTTCCAAAGCCCCAAAAAGCTTTGGAAGGATGCCGCTACTATCCCTCACGCAAACCAACGAAACCATAAAACCTATAAGCTACGTTGAGTATTAATTTATATAAACAATAAAATGAATAGAGAAGAATTACTAAAAGCAATAGATGCAAAATACACAGCCATGGGGCAAGATCCAGACGTACATTTGTCAGGATTGCTCCATGCAGAACCCATGACCTATTGGGATTTTGTACAAGTAGATGCACTACTTGGTTTACAAACCCAACGCACCCAACTTCCAGATGAGATGGTCTTTATTATGTATCATCAAATCAACGAATTATTATTCAAAATGATTCTATGGGAAATGGATCAAATATCGCATACAGAAAACATAAAACCAGAAAAATTTGTAATGCACCTGATGCGAATATCTCGTTACTTTGACATGTTATCCAACTCATTTGACATCATGGGAGAAGGCATGGAGCTAGAACAATATATGAAATTTAGAGACACGCTAACGCCAGCCAGCGGCTTCCAAAGTGCACAATATCGTATGATCGAAATAGCAAGTACAGAACTCATCAACCTGATCGATTATCGCTTTAGAAAAACCATCGATAGAGACACCCCTTACGAGCATGCATTCGAACATATGTATTGGCAAGTAGCCGGTAAAGATTTCAAAACAGGCAAAAAAAATAAGTTATTGACCAACTTTGAAGATAAGTACAAAAAGAAACTCATAGACCATATGAAAGATTATAACGAAATCAATCTATGGACAAAATTCAAACAACTACCAAAAGAATATCAAGAAGATAAAAGCTTGATAAACGCTATGCGTCACTATGATTTTACAGTAAATATAGATTGGACAATACATCATTTGGATGCCGCAAAAAAATATCTAGGAGATGCCGCAGCCACAGGAGGAAGTGATTGGCAAAAATATATGCACCCAAAATACCAAAGAAGAATATTTTTTCCCGAACTTTGGAGTCAAGATGAATTAGAAAACTGGGGAGTAACTAACCTAGAAGGAATTAAGAAAGTATAAATTCAATCTAAGAGCGATTCGATCTCAAATCTAAGAAAGATTCGATCTTAAGTCTAAAAACAACAATATGGCAAAAGAATTAGAAGAAGAAGATCCAATTAAATTGGCAGCATTTCAAGCAAAGATAGACGCTGAAATAAAAATAGAACCCAAAGATTGGATGCCTGAAAAATATAGAATAGGACTTATTAGACAAATGTCTCAACATGCCCACTCAGAAGTAATAGGAATGCAGCCCGAAGGAAACTGGGTGTCAAGAGCTCCTAGTTTAAGAGCAAAGAAAATCTTGATGGCAAAGATTCAAGACGAAGGCGGACACGGATTGTACTTATATTGTGCAACCGAAACTTTGGGTACATCAAGAGATGAAATATTAGAAAACCTTCATGCTGGAAAAGCCAAATACGCAAGTGTATTTAACTATCCCGCACCTACTTGGGCAGATATGGGAGCTATAGGTTGGCTAGTAGATGGTGCAGCAATTGTGAACCAAGTATCACTTCAAAAAACATCTTACGGCCCCTATTCAAGAGCAATGGTTAGAATCTGCAAAGAAGAAAGTTTCCACCAACGTCAAGGATATGAAATAATGGCAAATATGGCAAAAGGTTCAGCAGCACAACATAAAATGGCGCAAGACGCATTAGATCGTTGGTGGTGGCCATCGTTGATGATGTTTGGTCCACACGACAGCGAAAGCGCACATACAAGCCAATCCATGAAGTGGAAGATAAAAAGAGAAACAAACGACTCCCTTCGTCAACAATTTATAGATAAAACCGTACCACAGGCAGAATTAATTGGTCTAAAAATCCCAGATGACAATCTAAAATTAGATTCTGAAACTGGACATTATTCACACACAGATATTGATTGGGATGAATTTTGGAACGTCATAAAAGGATATGGGCCTTGCAATAAAAAAAGACTCGACCATCACAAAAAAGCACATGCAGAAGGTCAGTGGGTGCGTGAAGCAGCAATAGCTTACGCTAAGAAACAAGAATTGAAATTAAAAACTGCGTAACTATCGTATTACGTATATAAAAACTTTAATAAGTCTAGCATCTATAATTTAGATATCTAGCATCAAAATAATATGGAAGATAATCAAGGAATACTTTGGGAAGTTTTTTTACAACCAAAAGCAGGAAGACCATTTAAGCATGTAGGAAGCTTACACGCCTACGACAAAACAATGGCAATGGAGAGCGCAAGAGATTTATATACCAGAAGAGGAGAAGGAAATGGAATATGGATCGTCAAAGCAGAAGATATCGTGGCAAGTCAACCAGAAGATGAAGCTTCATTTTTTGAACCTGCAAATGATAAAGTTTACAGACACCCCACTTTTTACACCATGCCTGAAGGAGCAAAAAACATATAACGATGAACACAGATTTATATAAATACACACTTCGACTAGCAGATACTGCCTTAATCTTATCTCATCGCTTATGCGAATATACGAGTAAAGGTCCTTTTTTAGAAGAGGATTTAGCGTCAATGAATACCGGACTTGACTACATAGGTCAAGCAGAGGCTTTGCTAAAATATGCAGCAAAGCAAAACGGAACAGTAGATGCCGATCAGTTGGCTTTCGCTAGAGAAGAGGATGAATATGCTAACTTTCATTTAGTAGAATTTCCCAATCAGGATTTTGGATACTTAATTACACGTCAGTTTTTTATGGACGTATTTAGCTTCTACAATTTTCAATTGTTAAAAGAATCAAAAGATGAAACGTTAGCAGCACTAGCTGCTAAATCTCTAAAAGAAGTCACTTATCACCTAAAAAGAAGTAGCGAATGGATGATTAGATTAGGAGATGGAACAGCGGAAAGCCATGACAGAATTCAAGGATGTGTAAATCACTTGTGGATGTACGTAGATGAAATGTTTGATGAAGACGAAGTAAACACCAACTTACTTAAAGAAAACATTGCTACAGATCTTAGTGAGGTGAAGAAAAAATGGATGAAAAAGGTAAGTGAAGTATTTGAAATAGCAACATTAACCAAACCAGAACAACCAAAGTATTCTTTAGTTTATGGAAAAGACGGTGGGCACACAGAGTATATGGGATTCTTATTGACAGAAATGCAATTTCTAAAAAACAGATTTCCACAAGACACTTGGTAGCATAACCTGAGTAGCAATATTATACCATAATATTCAGCAATGGTGAAGCCACACTAAAATTTAGTGTGGCTTTTTTTTGTCTATTGGTTAATAGTACAACCACAGTATTGAAATAGTAATTGGTACTAAGATTTAATTTTCGCCAAGAAAAGTGCGGAAAATGTCATATTTTTAACTGATTAAGGTGTTGAATAAAAAAGAATTGCTGAGTAATTTTATACACTAGTAAAACGAGATAAAGTTTTTAAATTAAAAACAAAATACTATGACTGACAAAGGAAAACTATACGAAATAATGGGAGAATTGATGTATGCCGTAGCTATGGCAGATGGTGTAATACAAGATTCTGAAAAAGAAGAATTAGAAAAAATTATAGCGGATCATCCTTGGGCATCAACCATAAAGTGGTCTTTTGATTATGAATTCAAAAAACACCATTCTGTAAACGATGTGTATCATAAAGTTCTTTCTTTTTGTGAAGCACACGGACCTGCACCCGAGTACGTAGAGTTTATTGACGTTATCACACGTATAGCAGATGCAAGCGATGGTATTGACAATGATGAAATGTGGTTGATAGAGAATTTTTCTCGAACATTAAGTGAGAAGTTTATTGGAGATCTTGATAAATTACATGAGTAATATACAACATTAGCTCTTAGTCAAAATGTGTGTCATACCAAATTGATTTTGAAATGCGCTTTAAAAATAGTAAGACGGCTGTCATTTTCGGTAGAAAAAAATTAACCACATGTATTTAAACCTGATAGTTAATTTATTCCTTGTCCTCAACTTTTAACGAAGAACCAAAACATTTTTGATTTTGATGTATTTCCTACCAAACACTATTTATATATTTGTATTGTTAAATAAAAAAACAGCTCCTCTTGTTTAGGTGTTTTAAAAATTAAGTATAAAATAGTATGAAAATAGTTTTACTCTGCATAATTTCATTTTTAACAATAGCAGCATTAGCTCAACAAAAATCTGTTTTATTCATAGGGAATAGTTATACAGCAGTAAATAATCTTCCCCAATTAACCAGAGATTTAGCCTTATCACTAGGCGACACCTTGATTATCGACTCTAATACTCCTGGTGGCACTACATTTAATGCGCACACCACCGATGCTATTACAATGAGTAAAATTGCTCAAGGCATTTGGGATTATGTAATTTTACAAGCACAAAGTCAAGAACCTAGTTTTCCACCCGCACAAGTAAGTGTTGATACGTATCCGTTTGCAGAACAATTGGTAAACGCAGTTAGAAATGCAAACGACTGTACAATACCATTGTTTTTTATGACTTGGGGGAGACAAAATGGCGACCAGACAAATTGCGCAAGTTACAGCCCTTTGTGTACTTATGATGGGATGCAAGCAAGACTTAGAGAAAGCTACTTAGAAATGGGAGATGATTACAATGCAGAAGTTTCGCCTGTAGGAGCTGCCTGGAAATACGCAAGAGATAATCACCCTGGCTTTACCATGTATTCTATTGATGGTAGTCACCCAAGTATTTATGGCAGCTACTTGGCAGCTTGTGTTCATTATGTAGCTATGTATAAAAAATCTCCTGTTGGAGCATCGTTTATCACAAATCTACCAGCTGGTGACGCAGCCATCTTGCAACAAATAGCAGAAGATGTAGTTTTAGATAGTTTAGACACTTGGGGAATTGGCAGAGCTGACGTTGTTAGTAATTTTACCACTAACGAAACATCATTAACAATAAATACGATCAATCAAAGTACTAATGCGACTAATTTACTTTGGTATTGGGGAGATGGAACTACCAGTTCTAGTCTAGGAGATACAACACATAATTATACTAATTCAGGTACATATACCGTTTCTCTCGTAGCCAGTAATGGTTGCACATCTGATTCTGTAAGCACCTCGATTTTGATTAGTAATTTAGGTGTAGCTAGTATTAATAACCTTGAGTCTTTATATTTTAATAAGAATCAATTAACTATTTCTTTTAAAACAGAGGGAAGAAGAACTTTATCGATAATAGATTTAACAGGAAAAACCATAGCTAAGGAAGATGTTTATTTGCTTAAATATCAGAAACATATAGATATTTCTGCTGGCGTATATATTGTCAGGATTGAAGGCGAAAACAAAACATATTCAAGAAAAATAATGGTTAGATAGAAAAAAACGAAAAAATAACTTGCAAACTAAAAATAATTTCTATCTTTGCAAACCTCAAAACAAGGCTGGTGCCTTAGCTCAGTTGGTAGAGCAATGGACTGAAAATCCATGTGTCCCTGGTTCGATTCCTGGAGGCACCACTAGTTTAAAAGCTTCACTTAACGGTGAAGCTTTTTTTTTATTCGTTTACTATGAGGTATTTCAATTGACTATGTAGGTTCAGTATACAGACTATATTTTGGGTATAGATTTCAACCTGAAAACAAAAGAATAATTATTAAGTTTGGATTTGGATGGAAAGAGTTTATTCAAGGAACTGTTGGGTATAGACTGTAAAAAGAGTTTTCGTTGTTGTAAATCTTCTTGTCAAAACATTCTCAGACGATATAGAATAGCTTACTTTTGATTTTCTAATTACGTAAACAAATGAATAAACCAAGTAAAAAACGATTTTCAAAACCAAAGAGTGGTGGTGGATATAATCGAAATAAAAACATAAGTTTTAAAAAGTCAAACCACGAGGTGAGCGAAAAGAAAGATGATGGGAAAGTTAGGTTAAATAAATGTATTGCGGACGCAGGAGTTTGTTCCCGTAGAGAAGCTGACAAACTGATAGCAAATGGTGAGATTTGGGTCAACGGAAAAGTGGTAACTGAAATGGGTTATAGAGTTGCACCTACCGACACTGTGAAGTATAATAAGAAAACACTAAAGAGACAGCGTTTCGTTTACATTTTATTAAACAAACCAAAAGATTATATCACCACTTCTAATGACGAAAAAGACCGTAAAATTGTACTTGATTTAGTGTCTGATGCCTGCAATGAACGCATTTACCCCGTAGGAAGACTGGATAGAAACACTACAGGTTTGTTGTTACTCACTAACGATGGTGATTTAACTAAGAAACTCACTCACCCTAGCTATAACGTAACTAAGAAATATGTAGCCGAATTTTACGATGCTATTAGCAAGGACAAAATGGATGAGTTGGTAAATGGAATCAACTTAGAAGATGGTTTTTCCAAATTTGACAGTGTAGAATATGGAGACAAAGGGCACAACAAAAGAAAAATAATAGTAAACATTCATTCTGGTAAAAACCGAATCGTAAGGCGAATGTTTGAAGCAGTAGGTCATGAAGTAATTAAATTAGATCGCGTAGAATTTGCGGGTCTTAAAAAAGGATCGTTAACAAGAAGTAAATGGAGAATTCTCACTAAAAAAGAAATCGGTTTTCTCAAGATGGTAGCAAAAAAAGATTAAAACAGAATTATATTGAAAAAACTACTGGGCATATTTTCATTTATGTACAAAATCTACTTTGGAATGGTGTATATGCTATGTGGCATCGTACTATACCCCTATTTATTATTAGCCTTAAGCGGGCGTAATAAATATAAACGAGCCGTTCGAGTAAAAAAAGTTTGGGCAAATGCTATTTGTTTTTTTACAATGATGCGGGTTGAGATTTTAGATAAAACACATTTCCCAGAGAAAGGGCCCTATATCGTTTGTGCCAATCATATGTCTTATTTGGATATTATATTGATGTATAAATTAATTCCAATAGACTTTGCATTTTTGGCAAAAGCAGAAGTTTTGAAATATCCGATTATCAATCTATTTTTTAAACGAAGAATAGACATTTATGTGCATAGAGGTAACAGAAGAAAATCTGCGATTAGCATCCGTAAAGCAAATGAAGCTCTTGAAAACGGAAGAAGTTTAGCTATCTTTCCTGAAGGGAAAATCGGATGGCATCCACCAAAGTTGGAGCGCTTTAAAAACGGAGCATTTACCTTAGCACTGAACAACAGTGTGCCCATAGTTCCAGTTACATTTTTAAACAATTACAAACTATTTTCTGACCCTACTGACACGCTAGGTTCTGCACGACCAGGAGTAGCAAAAATAATAATACACCCTCCAATAATGGTAACAGATGCATCAGAATTAGTATCTTTGCGCAATCAAACACACCAAATCATAAAAGAAGCACTAGAAAATGGGTATTAAACTAGATGAAACTACAGTAGATAAAATTGCAAGTTTATCAAAATTAGAATTCGAAGGAGCAGAAAAAGATGCTATCTTGGAGGATATGAACAAGATGATTGATTTTATTGATAAATTGAGTGAAGTGAATACAGAAGGTGTTGCTCCATTAATTCATATCACTGATGAAGTAAATGTATTAAGAGCAGATGACGCAAAAATTGATATTACTCAAAAAGAAGCCTTAAAAAATGCTCCACAAAAAGACTCTACTTATTTTAAGATTCCTAAGGTTTTGAATCAGTAGTTTCTTTATTCTACCCTACTTTAATCGATAAATAATGAGCTTATTGGCTTGTGGTTTTCGTCACTTAGTAGCAATACCTTTAATATAAAATTAATTTTGAATTGTGCCTTACTAAACACACCATACTAAAACGTGTTGATGCGCTCCAGAAAGTCTGACATTTTTCTTCTTGCTACTGGTATCATTTTACCTGAATCAAGTATAGCCATGTTTCCTTCTTTTCTTGAGAACTCCTTGAGGTGATGTTCTACATTGACAATGTAAGACTTGTGCGTTCTAAAAAACACATTAGCGTTGAGATGTTCTTCATATACTTTTATGTTTTTACTACTCAGGTGTCTTGTCCCATCTGCCATATAAATCATCGTGTAATTATCGTTGGCTTCTAAATGCATAATATCTTCGTTGAGTATTATTTTAAAACCATCTCGAGTAGGTACACTTATACGATCGTTGGTTTTGTCGGCTTCTTTTTTTTCTTTCAAAGCTGCAACATCTTCTATGGTATGAATGCGTAATAATTTTTCAACCGATTTAATCAAGTCGTCTATACTTATTGGTTTTTCGAGGTAATCAATTGCATCTGCCTTGAAAGCCTTAAGCGCATACTCGTTAAATGCTGTTGTAAAAATCACTGAAAAATCTCTATTATCAAAATGTTTGAGTAACTCAAACCCATCTTCATTTGGCATTGCGATATCCAAAAATACTACCTCTGGATCAAGATCGACAATCAGCGTTCGGGCTTCTGCTACTGAAGATGCAAGTCCTACAACTTCTAAATCAGGGCAAAATTCTTCAACTAATATTTTTAAATTTTCTCTTGCATTGCTCTCGTCATCTACTATTATTGTCTTTAGTCCCATAATGTTCTGTTTTTGGTTGACCCAAATTTAAAACTAAAAATCAAAATAAAACAGGGCAATGATTAAGCGGATGTATTTATTGAGTAACTGGTAGTTATTTTTAGATCAGCTGTAAAAGTGCTTTAAAAGTTGGACTTAAAACTTTAATAACACGCTCTGCTCGCTGAGTATCGTATTCCATTTCAGCATCATTCATATATAAAATTTTATTCATTTCTAACTGAAGTGCGTGTATATTTTCTGCTGGTTTACCAAAGTATCTTGTTATGTGACCTCCTTTGAATGGCGTGTTGTGATTAATTTGATACGATCCTTTTTTTAGGTAAGCTAATGCAGTATCAATAAAAATGTTTTTTGCTGATTTTCTATCGTTGTTACCTAAGATCATATCTGGGAAAAAAGCATCTTGAATCGTTGGCACATGTCTTCTGATAGAATGGGCATCCCAAAGTAATGCTTGCCCAAATTCTTGTTTTCTTTCTGTCAAAAGTTCTTCAATTTTTCGATAATACGGCCAATAATAACTATTTAATCTTCGTTCTATTTCTGTTTTAGTAGGTAAGTACTCCTCCGATTTATAGATTGCCTCACCAAAAAAATCTGTTGTAGTAGTCAGCCCTGTAATAATTCTACCATCGTTGTATAACGGTGTACTATCAGGATCTCTGTTTAGGTCTATTACCCATCGGCTATATTTTGCGTATATAATTGTGATTCCCAGTTCTGAAGCAAAATCATAGAGCTGATGAACAAACCAATCCGTATCATCGGGAGCATGCATTTTAGAAGGAACATAATGTTCTTTCAGTTCATCGGGAAATGCAGTGCCACAATGTGGAACACTCAATATAAAAGGAACTTTCTTTCCTTTAGGTTCTATTATATGATAAGGCTGATTGCTCATAGTTATTGTTTTATAAATTCTGATGCGTAGGTAGTGCTATTGTTTTTTATTTGTAAAATATACTTTCCTTTTGCCAATTTAGACACGTTGATTTGACTAGCATAAAATTGCGAATCGTAAACCATTTCTCCAAGTGTATTATAAATAACAACTTGCGAGTTTTTACTAAAAGAAAGATTTGTTTTTAACTGAATCCAATCCGATGTTGGGTTGGGAAACAATTCTAACGATATTTCTTTGCTTGTATTTTCAATTGTGCCTACACTAGATTTTTTCCAACCAAATGTATATTCTCCCTTTATGAGTTTGTCAATTTTAAAATAACCGTACCCGTCTGTATGCGAACCTTGTGTGTGTAACTCTACATCTGGTAATTCTCTCCAAAGGGTTGCGGCATTTTCACGAAACAAGACCACCATAGAGTCCTCTATAAAACCAGATAGAGAAGTTAATTCGGTATCTAAATTACCTGATAGAACGGTTTTTCCGTTGAAATAGATTCTTGCATCGGCTACAAAATCTGTAGGAAAAATTCCATCTACTTTCCAAAATCGTTCTTGCGAAATTTCATACATCCATTCATTGGTAGATTCTTGAAATTCATCTGGCGCAACCCAGTAATGCTCCACCCTTACAAAAGCACTGTCACTCACATTAGAAGTAACATACCTCAAAAAAGGATACGAAAGATTACTAACTCCAGTTGTGGTGATGATATTGTTTTCTGCTGTTACCGCTTGACTTATTTTGTCATTGCCATTTAAGTAGCTAAAATCTGGATAAAAAGGTAAGACAAACGTAGTACTAGAATATTCTCCCGTAGCGTTTAGAGATAGTGTTTGTTGAGTCCAATTATTGTCCATAAAAGTAATTTCTAAAGGTACATTAGTAAAAAACTGCGATGTTCCTTTTAATTTTTGATGTACAAACACTTCTACCTCAAAACCATTACCCAAGGAAGTTGTAACCAGGGAATCTATATAAAAAGCGGGGTAACCAGGGTTAAAAACCCAATCGTTAAAAAAATCTGTAACATCTACTGTAGTGGAAAGCGAGTTAAGATGATCTCTAAAATCGAGTGCAGACACATCCTGAAATTTATAGGTGTCTAAAAAAGATTGCAACCCAGCAAAAAAGTTAGCATCTCCCATGTATGTCCTCAGGTTATGAGCAATATCCGAACCTTTATTGTACGAATGATCTCCATAAGTAATGTCATGTGGCACTCCTGAAACGGCATAATAACCCCCGTCATTGATATGCGCCTTATGCAACACCTCTTTGTGATTGGCTTTTACATCTTCCAAATAAGAACTATATCCATAAACGGCCTCTAAAAATAATCGTTCGGAATAGGAAGCAAAACCCTCATTAATCCACATATCTTCGGCAGTTCTACAGGTTACCAAATCGCCCCACCAATGATGCGAAAGCTCATGCGCCATCAAGGTTTCATAATTTAACGTTCCATTGGCTGTAACTATAGGATAGGCGATATTAGTGGCATGCTCCATAGCTCCAGAGTTAAACGGCACAAGGTTAAACCCAACTTTATCCCAGAGAAAAGGACCATAGCGATTTTCAAACGCATCTACTGCAGCATGTAAATTAATAAAAGAAGCTTTAAAATTAGTCGTATCAGATGGTGAAGAAATTAGGTAAACTGGAGTCGTATTACCAGTAAGTGTACTTGAATAGGTTTGTGCTACGTGGGTATAATCAGACACTTCTACGGAAGCTAAATAGGTTGGTATTTCTTGAGACAAATACCATGTACGTTCGTTAAAGTTTGAAGTATTATTTTCATTAATAATCAAGCCGTTGGCGTATCCCGATCTATTAATCGGTGTTTTTATAGTAGTGGTATAGGTTGCTCGCTCAACAAAATTGTCAAAGCAAGGATGCCAAACTCTACCATAATTATGAGGGTCTGCCCAAAAACCAACCCCCATATTATAGGCGTAGTTTCCCTGAAAATAGAATCCTCCAAAACCAGAACCATCTCCTTGTGGAGTTCCATGATAATAAACCGTCAGGCTGTCGGTGTCATTGAGATTCAATAAAGAGGCTAGATTTACAATCAATAAAGTGTCGTTATAACTAAAAGAAGAGCTAATGCCGTGTTGCTTGATAGAATCTATATTCATTTGAAGTAAATCCAGAGAAATAGTGTTAATACCATTCATTTTAGATTTAAACAAGACTTGACAAGAAGCGGTTATATTTTGGTTGGAATAATCCATAAAGTCTAAATAGATGTTGTAATTCAAAACGTCCATTGTGTCACTTCTAACATTGTAAACTGCCGAAGTTTTCAACACCTTCTGATTGTGGTGCTTGTGTTGGCAAGATTGCCCGTAAAATATATTTGTAAAAAGAAAAAAGGAAGCTATAAAAGTAAATTTGAGAATCATGGTTTTTGTTTTTGTTTTCATTTGCTTAAAAAGTTGCAGGTTTATTATCCATACACCAATAAAAGTACTGCTAAACCTAAGACGATTGTAAAGATAATAGGTTACACAACTAAAAAATAATTTAGCTCATTAAAAATAATTCATCCTTGTAAATCTACTGTTTAAATAAAAGAGTAGTTATCGTATTATTATTGAAATCCTATTTATTAGTTTAGCACTTTAATTATTGATATATGAAACCATCAAATGAATTGTTTGAATTGATTAAATCTCTTAGTAAGTCGGAGAAACGATTCTTTAAATTATCTTCATCATTGCAAAATGGAGAAAAAAATTACTTGAAAATATTTGACCTTATAGAACATCAAAATCATTATAATGAAGACGAAATAAAACAAACATTTGCAAACGAAAAATTCATAAAGCACCTTCCTTCGGAGAAAAACCACTTGTATAAGTTGATTTTAAAAAGTTTAAGAGGGTTTCATTCGGACAATTCCGCTTCTTCGATACTGAAAGAAGAAATAAAAAATGTAGAAATTCTATATAAGAAAGCGCTTTATAAAGAGTGTCGAAAATTTGTAAAACGAGCAAAACGTATTGCCAAAGAACATGAAAAATTTTACTATTGGTTTGAGTTGATTTCTTGGGAAAAAATGTTGATAGAAGAAGACATGGAGCAAGGAAACTTCAGTCATAATCTGGATAAACTCATCGAAGACGAGCGCATAGTAATAGAAAAACTTAGAAACCTAGCCGAGTATGAAATTATTTACTCTAAAATAAACCACGTGTTTAGATCTGGAGGGTTTGTAACTAAACCAGAAGACGTTGCTGAAGTAGATGCCATATCCAATCATTATTTGATTAAAGGAAAAAACACAGCCATATCCTCAACGGCTGCTTCTATGTGCTATTACATCCAAGGATTGTGCAATGCTACCAAAAGCGATTACGATACTGCGCTTTTAAAATTTCATAGAACCAAAGAAATACTAGATGAAAATCCGAAGATTAAAAGGGATATTACACATCGTTATGTTCGTACAGTTCACAACTTGGTACTCTGCTATATTGCAAAAAAAGACTTTATCAATGCACAACTAATTTTAGATGAATTAGACGCATTGACAGATATTAAAGGCTTTAAATCGTTTGATGTAAAGGTCAAAATATTTACATCTGTTTATACATCTAGAATATCTATTTCGTATGGTAAAGGAGATTTTCAGTCCACGCTTAGTATTGTCGATGAAATGATTACTGGTTTGGATGATTACAATGAAAAACTACCCAAAGAGCAGATTTTACTTTTCAATTATCACATTGCGTATGTGTTTTTTGGTTCCGGATTATATAGAGATGCGTTGAAGTGGGTAAACAAAATACTTAACGACAATGAGCAAAACCTGAGGAAAGATATTCACGGATATGCCCGTCTTTTTAATTTAATCATACATTACGAACTAGAGAATTACGACTTGCTAGAGTATCTAATGAAATCAAACATCCGTCAAATTAAGAAAAGCTCCAACACTAAGGAAATAGAATTGGAAATTCTTAAATTCTTAAAGAAAATAATTCGGAGCAATAACAAGCAAAAGCGCAAAGAATTTGAAGTTTTTCGAGACTCTCTACACCGTTTGTTATGCAATAACCACCAAAACAAAATACTTCAGTACTTTAATATTACAGCATGGGTACACTCCAAGATTGACACCATCTCATTTGAAGAAGCTGTACGGAAATTGATGTAAAAAATAGATTCTCTTGCGTAAAAAAGTAGTAATGTATAGGGGAATGAAAATTAGCGCACCAAAATCAGATTCAAATGCGTTAATTTTTCTTCAGGAATTCAACATAACGTACAATTAACTCCTCATCTTCTGTTGAACAGTTGATGCAGTTGCCCAGCATCAGATTAATGACGCTTACTGTTGTGATTTCCTCATCTGTTGTTATGCTTTTTAGCCCCGAAGCAAGTCGCTTATTCCAGAACTCCATGTCAGTAAACTCTAAAGACTCCAAACGGAAGATGGTTTCTAATGGATGCTGTAAAAAAGAACTGAAAATTTCCTTTTCAATCCTTTTGTAGTCTTCAGCTTGTAAAACATGGTAAATCGTGTTGAGTGCATTGAAATGCCTTCCCCGCCACTCCTCTTCTGAACAATTTAGACTATCGATAATGATAAGAATCTCAGGAACTGTCATTTTCATGGCATTGTCTTTAGACTTTTCTATCAAGCGAGTTGATTTTTTTGCATTTAATGCACTAGACATGTCTTTGATGTATTCCTCACCGTCTATCTTGGAAATCATTCTAGGGACTTTATCTTCAGTTTTCTTATCTTTATTTGGCATTGGTATATCGCAACTCATCATTAATACAAGAGCACTTATAAACACTATTTTAATCATCTTTTTAATTTAGTTGTAATCAGGATTTGATACATTAAGGTAAATAACACCATGGACAACAAAAGGTGTGTGGGCTGTAAATACACTGGCATTCCCAGTAGGTCAAATAGCTTACCAACAATAGCTTCGAGAAAGATAACTCCAGCTACACCATAGATTGATTTACGATTGATATGGTCGGTTTTGTTTTTCCAAACCAACAAACTTCCTAGAACCAACAAAACCAAAGCCATCGTTCTATGAAATGGAAAAACTCCTGCCAAACCATCCATTAGAAATTCTCGGTCTATGGTTTTCTGCAAAACATCTATTTGTTGTCTTACCTGAGTGCCAAGTACTGTTTGCACGATCATTAACGCAACACCAGCTAAAGCAGTGTAAAAAATAAAAGGACTGGGGGTTTGTCTTGAATAAGGTCTTTGTGCTACGCCTTTTATAATATGCAATTGGATAATAAGCATTACTATAGCCAATATCATATGTACAGTAAGCACCCAAGGAACTATTTGAGTAGCTACTACCATAGCTCCTAGCCAAGCTTGAAACCCTGTAGTAAATACGAGCAGCAGAGAAAGAATAGCCGAAGTCTTATATTTTTTAAACTTACGAAACAACCAAATCATTTGAGCAAAAATGAGCATTCCTGCTAATGCACCCGAAAGCCTATTGGCATATTCTGTCCAAGTGTTTAAAGGATTAAAATCCTGTTCTTCAAGCAATGACTTATCGGCTAGTAATTCTTGCGCCTTGCGCTCCAGCCCAAGAGCAACCAGAAATTTGGCAAATCGACTAATTTTCTTTTCCCGCTTTTCAGAGTATATTTCTTTATAGTTGCCTGGCAATTGATCTATTGAGGTGGGTGGAATGTAGCAATCAAAACATTTGGGCCAATCTGGACATCCCATTCCAGAACCCGTCATACGAACGATACCTCCTGCTAGTATTACAAGAAATATTGATGCCAATGTTATTTTGCTAAATAAAGCCAATTTACTTTGCCTCATAACCTAACCCTATTTACTGTGCAGCCTGAAATAATTTAACAATAGATTGCGACATTTCTTCTTCTATGTTTCCATAATTTTCAGTATAATCAAGTTGACTTTTTCGAATTACTTCCAAAGCATCTTCTTTTCCATACAAAGCATCTATTTCTACATTACTGGATTCTTCTCCAGGTATGTTTTTATAGGTCAAGAAATAATGACGCAATCTGTTAACAATTGAATCGGGACAATCAAAGATATCGTGATATTTAGAATACATTTGATCGTCTTTCAATACTGCAATGATTTTATCATCTGCTTCTCCATCATCAATCATTCTAAATCCACCAATAGGAATAGCAGGAACGATTATATTACCATGAGTTATGTTTCGCTCGGTAAGAACCAAAATATCTAATGGATCTTTATCTCCTTTGATTCCTGTTTTTCCACTTTTTTGCATACAAAGCTCTGCCACATGCTTATCACAATACGTTTGTGGTACAAAACCATATAATGCTGGTACTATATTCGAAAATTTTTGAGGTCTATCTACTTTTATAAAACCAGACTCCTTGTCTATTTCGTATTTTACGGTATCTGATGGGGTCATTTCTATAAATGACATTAATATTTCTGGGGCATCTGCTCCTATATTAATGCCATGCCAAGGGTGAGATTGATATCTTCTCCCCATGGTCTTCCACAATTCTGTAAATCTTTTTTCCATTATCCTTCTGTTTCTTCTTTATGGTAATATCCTCTTTTACAGTTGATACTACAGTATATATTTTTTTCACGAGCCATACGATTAACCTCATCAATAAACTCGTCTTTGTCTTCTTTTAATATTAACTCTGTGTCTATTTTTTGAACTCGCCCAAGTTTATCAATAAAATGAACATCATTATGCCTACTTTCTATCTTTTTTATTTGATTCCATTTAATAAACTTCATTTCATTGGTAATAGATGTTATCGTTTTATTGTTGAGCAACACTTTGTAGGGTTTTGCATAGATTTGAACGATCAGATGTGCCAATCCTTCTACAAAGAAAATAAGACAAAGTAATGCGATAACTTGCATTTGATCAAAAAAAACAAGTAGCACTACTGCTACAGATAAGTAATAAAACAAAGTAACACCTTCTGCTACTGAAACTCGATTAAAACCAGAGGTAGTCAAGTTATATCCCTTTGATTTTATTCCCATCAATAAGGCTTGCCATCTAAGAGACACCTTAAACAAAAACAAAACGCCTAACAATGCCGCAATTCCTAATAAAGCCTCTTTTAAATAGGGAATATAAATATCCATAAAAAAACCTACTAAAGCTACTGCACATACTAGGATCAATACTATTATAGTAAACCTGTTAATGATTCTAATCATAACGCAAAGTTAGGATAAACTAATGAACCTAGCTTGTTTTTTTATACTTTGGGCGTTCAAATAATCAGTACAGACTATGAAATTTATTTTTTTTCTCATTTTAACTCTATGTTTCGGAGGTTTGCATGCTCAAACTTGCGCCATTAGATTGATTGACTCTCTTTGTCCCCAATTAGATGAGAATTCTGGACTTATACTTTTAAATGACAACTTCTTAACACTCAATGACAGTGGTGGAGATCCAAAAATATACGTCATAGATACTGTCTCAGGCTGCATTAATAGAACGGTAGTTGTTGCCAATGTCGTCAATCATGATTGGGAAGCTTTAACTATGGATACAGATTATATCTATATTGGAGATTTTGGCAATAATTCTGGAACACGTACCAATTTACAAATGCTGGATTCAAGTCATAAACGCAACTTCTGAGTTAAACAAAAGTTGATTCATTACAAATATAGGATTTTCATACTCAAATCTCTTTCTAGGTCTGGAATTTATTTTGAATTCAATAGCTTTAACTTCTTCGTCAGT
>CAMZLL010000092.1 GCA_947311505.1 uncultured Cryomorphaceae bacterium | reverse complement strand
ATGTGGTTTGTACTGATATTTTGATGTTAGGCAAAAAGGGATGAAACTAGTTCTGCACTAGATGTGCGATTTGTAGGGCGGGGTCGGAAATAAATCATATTCAAAAAAATGGCATTTTAGGAAGGTTTGTCTATTTTATATTTTCGTTTTTTTAATTCAACTATCGTTTCCTTAACTATAAATTGTTGTTTTGTTGCCATACGCAAAGACAGTAAATTATACGACATATTAAAGTTAAATTGGTATTATTTCCGACCCCGCCCTACAAATCGCACATCTAGTGCAGAACTAGTTTCATCCCTTTTTGCCTAACATCAAAATATCAGTACAAACCACATCTGTTATATATCTTTTCATTCCTTCTTTATCAGTATAGGATCTATTGCTTAGTTTTCCTTCTATGCATATTTCTTTTCCTTTTTCAAGATATTTTTCAGCTATTTTTGCTTGATTACCCCAAACGGTAATACTGTGCCACATCGTTTCTTTAATCAATTCGCCATTTTTATCTTTATATGATTCGTTAGTTGCTAAACTTAGCTTAACCATTTTATTGCCATTTTCTAGCGTTTTTACTTCTGGGTTAGCACCTAAGTGACCGATCAACTGTACTCTGTTTCTTAAATTGTTCATGATTTTTGTTTTTAATTATTATTTATATTTGTTTCTAACTCGTATCGTTCAGTTTTGAATGATTGACGGTGCAAAGTAAAGAGGAGGACTGTTTTTAACCCAAATACAAACGGAAAAGAGTCGGCAACTACCGTAAATTTCCGTAATTTTACACTTTTAGCACTGAGCCACATCACGTTAACTAACTAGTTTATCTCAGAAAAATCTTAAAAAGATAATCAGCACTTAAGTTCGACTTTAAAAAAGAATACTAAAACGAACAAATTAAAAATAAAAACTATAAATTATTCAAAAAGCAATTTGGTTCGGGTATATTTGCCGAAATTTTTAAAAATGGAACCGATAAAACTAGCTTTATTCGCCTCTGGCACAGGTAGTAATGTATTCAACATACTTACTCACTTCAGTAGTGACGATACTGTAAAAGTGGATTGCATTGTTTCTAACAAACAAGACGCAGGAGCATTACAACATGGAAGAAATGCAAAAATTGACACCTTTTATCATTCAAAGGGGCAATTGGAAAACGGTTTAGTATTAGAACAAATGAAAAACAGAGCTATTGACTTCATAATTTTAGCAGGTTTTCTACTTAAAATCCCTAAAGAAATGATAGCTGCCTTCCCAAACAAAATCATAAACGTACATCCTGCTCTGCTACCCAATTATGGAGGAAAAGGAATGTACGGAATGAATGTACATAGAGCGGTAATAGCAAACAAAGAACAAAAATCAGGCATTACAATACACTTGGTAAACGAAGTCTATGATGCTGGAAAAATAATTGAACAACATACGACAGCTATAAACAAGCAAGATACAGCAGAATCGTTAGCAAAGAAGATTTCCATTTTGGAAAAAACATACTTCCCTAAAGCAATAGAAACGTATATAAAAAAAACTAAACAATGACAACATTTTTCTCCCACTTTGACTGGACAGAAATCGGAATTACTACGATGGTTCTCTTTGCAGTTATAGATATTGTAGGTTCTATACCTGTAATTATTAAAATAAAAAAAGATGCTGGCGACATCAGTCCGTTTCGTGCCAGCCTAATTGCATTGACAATCTTGGTTGGATTTCTTTTTGGAGGTGAATCTCTTTTAGGTTTTATGGGAGTTGACCCAAAAGCATTTGCCGTAGCAGGTTCTTTTATTCTGTTTGCGCTTGCGCTAGAAATGTCGCTTGGCGTTAAATTTAACAAACAAGAAGAAGAAGTATCTCCAAAATTAGCAACAGTAGTTCCCATTGCATTTCCCTTGATTGCAGGGGCGGGTTCTATGACTTCTTTAGTATCTTTACGAGCAGAATATGCTATGGTAAACATTCTGATAGCAGTTTTTATCAACATGGCGATTGTTTTCGTAGTGTTGAAACTAACTAAGAAAATTGAACATATACTGGGTTCTGGAGGTATTGCTGTACTCGAAAAAGTATTTGGAATCATTCTTTTAGCCATAGCAATAAAATTATTTACCAACAACATACAAGAACTGTTTTAGAATTGGCAAAGAAAAAAAAATATTACGTAATTTGGAAAGGAAGAACCAGAGGTATTTTTCATACATGGGATGAATGTCAACGACAAATCAAGGGTTTCTCAGGTGCTCAATTTAAATCTTATGAAAATCTTGATGCCGCAGAAAAAGCGTTACGAGCTGGATACGATGCGTCTAAATCTACTGCAACAATAAAGACAAGCAGTTCTACCAAAGCAAATATAGGCTCACCTATACTAAACTCGATTGCGGTAGATGCAGCGTGTAGTGGCAATCCTGGATTAATGGAATACAAAGGTGTAGTTACACACAATAAAAAGGAGCTGTTCTTAAAAGGACCATTTGCACATGGCACCAACAATGTTGGAGAATTTTTAGCACTCGTTCATGGGTTAGCATTTTTAAAAAAACAAAATTCTGATTTGCCCATTTATTCTGACTCGAAGATTGCAATTGGTTGGGTTAAAAAACGAAGATGCAACACAAAACTTGAACGAGTTCCTCAAAATGCCGATTGGTACGACCTTATTGTTCGTGCCGAAAGTTGGCTTCACAACAACACCTACACCACGACCATTCTCAAATGGGAAACGAAAGTATGGGGTGAGATTCCAGCAGATTTTGGAAGAAAATAATCGCCTATGCTGAACGTGGTTTTGCATGCTTTTTCTCTCTACTCATAAGAAGTTGATGAGCAACTGTTACCATTAACGGATATTTATAAATCAAACGATAAAATACTTGATCCCACTTTTAATTTATTATTACATTTTCATGTTTTTTAAAACCCTCGTTATATTTTTGAGAACTGAAAATGATACTACCTTTGCACTGATTTGAAAACAAAAATAAACATATCGTATTTTTACTTCTTAATAGCGGCACTGTTTGGGCTGTTAATGCGCTTAACTATGGTGTATGGATTAGACTTCACTTATAAAAACTTCCTAAACACACACTCTCACATTGCTCTTTTGGGATGGTTATACAATTTGTTTTTGGTTTTTTTAGCCAATGACTTTTTCGTGGAAAATAAAAAAAAATTCAATCAAATATTTTGGGTTACTCAATGCACCTTTTTGGGTATGTTATTTTCATTTCCCATTGTGGGGTACGCTCCTATTTCCATTGTTTTTTCTACCTCCTATCTTTTTGCTAGTTACTGGTTGATCGTAGAGATTTTCAGAGCAAAAGCACCTCCACAACATATATACACCTATAAGATGATTAAAGCTGGTGGTCTTTTTTTGTTTCTCTCTAGTCTTGGTCCATACGCCTTGGGGTATTTTATGTCGCAAAAAATGCAAGGCTCAGCAGGGCATCATTTATCTTTATATTGGTTTTTACATTTTTTATTCAACGGATTTTTCTTTATGATCTTCTTGGCAATGCTCATTTTTAAGATGCTCCAACATTTCACGATTTCTGAAAAAAAACAGAAACAAATCTTTTATTTATTTGGTATATCCATTGTACCGCTATATGCTCAATTTGCATTGATGGTTTCTACTTCTACCGCTTTATATATCCTTTCATTTCTTGCCAGTAGTTTACAATTAATAGGGCTATATTTATTTAGGTTAGAGTTGTTGATGCTACTTTCTTATAATAAGTCAACACTTCAAAAAGTATTGTTAAGCATAGTCTATTTGGCATTTGGGTTTAAATTATGTTTTCAAATTATAGCCAGCCTGCCTTTTGTTCGTGATTTTGTGGCAACCTCTAAAGCTACGTTAATTATCGGCTTTATCCACCTCGTAATGCTAGGCTTGTTTAGTTTGTTTTTGGTTTGGTATTACCGTAGTAAGCATATATCCCCTCGTACATTGATAGAAAAAACAGGAGTGTGGCTATTTATCATTGGTGTGGTGCTTTCAGAGTCTCTTTTGTTTATACAATCATTTGCAATTTACTTTTTCAAACAAATGATTCCCTATTATTATCACCTATTGTATATCGTTAGTAGTTTTATGGTCATAGGACTTGTTTTGATGATACTAAATCAGCTTGTTCTATTAAAAAAATCCAAATGATTTGAAACTCCTTCTTAAAACCATTTAGTTTATACCCTAATAATTCATAGGTTTTCGTTGTGAAAAGCTAAAATACCAATAGCGTGGTTCAAGAATATTAAAATCACTAAAAAGAATCGGTTTAGTTAGTATATTTCAATACTAGGTTAGTACTATCACCAAGTATCGGCACTTTCTCCCTCCATCAACTCATCACTAAAATTAACAAAATAGACCTTTTCTGTAGCACGTGTTAATGCAGTGTACAGCCAACGTAAATACTCTTTATTTAAACCATCTGGCGGTAAATAACCCTGATCTATAAAAACCACAGGCCATTGTCCCCCTTGTGCTTTATGGCACGTTACACTGTAAGCAAACTTTACTTGCAAAGCATTGTAATAAGGGTTTTTCAACACCAAAGATGCTCTTTTTTTCTGATTTCGAATATCAGAGTAATCCATTTCTATGGTTTTAAACAATTGATTTTGTTGCGTTTTACTTAGAGCAGGGCTGTTGGTCATTATAGTGTCAAGCATAATCTTACAATCAACTTCGTTCACACCAGGAAAATCTACCAGTCGCATAATAACATCAGCAAAGGTAAATCCATACATGTCGTGTATATTTGTAATTCGCATAAGCTCTATCGTATCTCCATTGGCAATAAACGAGATATCGGTCATTGCTTCAGTCCAAAAATAATTATTCTTAAGCACCATCATCAAATCACCTGTATTAATCTGATCTTCGTGATACAGTATTCGATGTCTAATTTGTTGGTTAAACAGATTAGCCCTCTTGTTAGAACGGCAAATTACTATAGAATTTTCGATGCCATATTTGGAAATTGCATCCTCTAAGTCGTCCTGCAACGTATAGCCATCTACCCTAATAGCATCTTCAGTATTTGTGTGTAATTGTATCTCATAATCCTCTTGTAACATCAGCACTCTAAGTTTAGTAGCATTATATAGTATTCCTGAATCTTCTGACTGCCGTACCACATCACGCAGTTGCATCATTCCGAATGGAATATAATACCTTCGATCTAAAAACTCTTTTTCCAAAGCAGGACTATATGGGCTTCCCACAGGTGGCAATTGTGCGGTATCACCTATAAATAGAATTTTACAATTTTTCCCATTATAGGTATATCGAATCAAATCCTCTAGCAAATCTCTACTTTCAATTTCAGTACTAGCTCCCACATAGTCGCTTGCTATCATCGAAGCTTCATCTACTATAAAGATAGTATTAGTATGTAAGTTTTTGCCCAAAGTATAGGAATGATGTCCTCCGGATGGATTTTGGAAATAGATCTTCTTGTGAATTGTCATTGCCGCTTGCTTACTGTGCAATGACAAAACTTTAGCCGCCCTTCCTGTGGGTGCCAATAAAACGCTTTTCATTTTAAAATCGGTCAATGTTTTTACCAACGCACCTATCAGACTTGTTTTTCCTGTCCCCGCATAACCTCTCAATATAAATCCCACCTGAGAATTGGCAGCATATACAAATCGAGCTAACCCGTTGATTGCTTTTCCTTGATCCTTAGTAGGCGAAAACCCCAAATGGTCTTGCAGTTTGTTTTCAAATTTTTTGATCATCACTTCTCAAAGATAGGTCTTATAATGTTTTGTTTTCCAAATGAAACTTATTTATTTCAACCCTATTTATTTACACTACCATTACTAGATATAAAGCACCTAACCACTTTAGCAACAGGTATATTTGGGCGTACCCCTATGGGTCGGGCTATCCACTATATCTCACAAAAGCTCCAAAAAGCTTTTATGAGGATGCCGTTTCTATCCCTCACGCAAACATAAAAAACCACAATGCAATATTAATTGATATAATTACATTATTATTATTTGCTTATTCTCAAATCTGTAATTTTTTAATTTGAATCCATCATTTACTATTTACACATAAGAAACAACTAGAATACGATAGAAACATCGACAAACTTAAAACACATCAATTAGCACAATTGCAAGTATTAGAAAAATGCACTTTAGTATTGGGAAGTAAGTTGTTGATATGCCTTTTCTCCTTGTCTGTAAATTGAATAACTCTTAGGTCAAAAACTTTTAAAGATTGCAACTCCGAAATACTTTCAGGTATCACATATAATTCATTGCTCCACATATCAAGGTATTCTAACTGTGTAAGATTGCGAATCGCATACGGAATAGCTGTAATGATATTTTGGCTTAAATTCAAATTTTTAAGATTCATCAGTTCGGTAATGCAACCTGGAAAGACTTCAAATTGATTTTTACTCAAGTCTAGCGTTTCTAATTTTGTCAACTGACCAAATTGTTCAGGAAGTGATGCTAACTTATTTTTCTTCAACTCCAACACT
>CAMZLL010000091.1 GCA_947311505.1 uncultured Cryomorphaceae bacterium | reverse complement strand
GCATAGGGTGGCGAATAGATTTATTAAAATCAAAAGTAAAAGGTACAACTCCTGTTTTAACAAAAGAAAGTGCCCGAACGAGTCATGGTGTCAATAATTATAACAATCAAAAAATGAAACAAAGTAATAGACAAGATTGAAAGTTTTGAATACATAACAAAAGTTTAATTGGTTTGTATCTGTAATGTTCGTTCTTTAAAAAAGAACAAAGAAGTATGTTCTATTATTTGATATAGGCACTTTATTATTTGAAAAAATCAATGGCATTCTCAATAGCTTCTTCCATTGAATAAAAAGAAAACCCATCTAATTGTTTCATTTTTTGATTGTTATAATTATTGACACCATGACTGGTTCGGGCACTTTCTTTTGTTAAAACAGGAGTTGTACCTTTTACTTTTGATTTTAATAAATCTATTCGCCACCCTATGCTTGTCAATATGGGCGGAGCGTATATACTTGGAGCTTTTTTTCCAAATTTTTCTTGTAAGCTGCTAAACAGTTTTTTAAATGTTATATTTTCTCCTACTGCGATGTATCTTTCAGCAGGTTTGCCTTTTTCTAAAATACTTATAAGACCATTTGCTACATCTCTTACATCTACAAAACCATTGCTACCCTTGGTATAGAATTTTAACCCTTTTTTGGCTGTTCTAAAAATAGTGCCACTGCTTTTATTCCAATCGCAAGGTCCTAATATTACCCCGGGATTAATAATGTATGTTTTTAATGTTTCTGAGTTAGCACTCACTACCAGTTGTTCTGATTTGTATTTGGTAATACTGTAATACGAGTTTTGAGAAGAATCTACCCATTGATTACTTTCTGTATATTCTTTTTGACCTTTAACCCGTCCTAATGATGCAATAGAACTTACAAATCCAAATTTTTCAATACCATTTTCTTTCGCTATGTCTAATAGTTTTTTGGTAGCTATAATATTGGTTTTATGCATTTGATCATAATCTTTCGGGTCAAACGAAACCAATGCAGCGGTATGATATATTTCGGATATACTTTTGAATAATTCAATGTGATATTCATCCAAGCAAAGATCATATTTTACCCAATTGATTTTATCAAAATCTGAACTTTGACGGTAGTATAGAAATACTTTTTTTACAGCCTCTAACGATTGTTCAGATCTATAAAGCCCAAAGATAGAATTCGAGGAAGTTTTAACTAATTGTAAAGCAAGATGGCTTCCAACCAAACCTGTAGCTCCTGTTATTAAAATGTTTTTCTTCATTTGAAATTAAAATTGGGTTTCAAATATAAGTGTTAAACAAATCATTTTAAGTATATTTAGGCTTCAAAAATATATAATAGTGTATTATGACTAAATATTATTTATCAATTTTACTGTTCCTCTCTTTTTTAAATGTGAGTATTGGGCAAGTAATAGAAGATTTTTCTGATGGTGATTTCACATCCAATCCGGTATGGAGCGGAGACAACACACTGTTTACGGTAGCTAGTAATGTTTTACAATCGCAAAGTGCAGGTGCGGCTACTTACTATTTGAGTACACCCTCAACGATAAGTGCAAATGCGGAATGGGAGTTTTTTGTTAATTTAGAATTTGGAACTTCTGGGGCAAACTATGTAGATGTATTTCTAATGTCAGATCAAGCAGATTTAAACACTACAGCTAATGGCTATTTTGTACGGCTTGGAGGTACCGTAGATGAGATTGCCCTATTTAAAATTGTTGGCGGTACAGTTTCTTCTGTTATAGATGGACCTGATGGGCTGATAAACAGTTCGTCTAGCAATCCTTTTATGGTAAAAGTAACTCGTGACGTATCAAACAATTGGAATTTATTTTATGATGATCAAGGTACTAGTGGAACAGGAGGATATGTTAGTGGAGGTATAGCAAACGACAATAGTGTATCAAGTGCAGCACACTTCGGTTTTTTAATCAAACAATCTAGCGCAGCTTCGCCTGTTAATAGTCACTTTTTTGATGATATTTCGGTAGGAACGATTGCGGCAGATGTAACCGCACCAACAGTTAGTGCGGTTACAGTTACTTCTAGCACCACTCTTGATGTGCTTTTTGATGAAGCTGTAGATGTTACTATCGCTCAGAATGTCAATAATTATTCTGCCAACAACAGTTTGGGAAATCCGAGTATTGCCGTTGTAAATGGAGGAAACCCTGCTTTGGTTAACTTAACTTTTTCTACCGCTTTTGCCGCAGGCACAATGAATTCATTAACGGTAAACAATGTTGCCGATTTAGCAGGTAATTCCATGACTGCATCAAACCATAATTTTTTATATTTTGTACCTGTTAATGCTTCTTTTGGCGATGTTATTATCAATGAAGTCTTTCCAGACCCTTCTCCCCAATTGGGCTTGCCTGCAGCTGAATATGTAGAGGTTTATAATAACTCCAACATTATTTTTGACCTTGCTAATTGGACTATTTCTGATGGATCATCAACAGGTACATTGCCTAGTCATTTATTGTTGCCGGGAGAAGTTGTAGCTATAGCTGATGATAACTTTATGACCGATTTTGCTATTTTTCCTAATACCATCTTCGTAACCACTTTACCCGGATTAAACAATTCTGAAGATGACGTTATACTAGCAGACAATACAGGGTTGATAATTGATTCTATTCATTACGAATTGGCTTGGTATCAAGATACTGATAAAGACAATGGAGGTTATTCGTTGGAGCTTATTAACCCTACTCTGCCATGTAGTGGTGCTTCTAATTGGATTGCTTCCAATGACCAAAACGGAGGAACACCAGGTACGCAAAATTCGGTTTATGATACAACCCCAGATGCCGATGCGCCAAGTGTTAGTAGTGTACTAGTAACTAACCCAACCACTATCGATGTTTGTTTTGATGAAAGAATTGATACTCTTGGTTTTACTAATTCTTCATTTACACTAAACAATGGCATCTCGATTGTTTCTATTACCATAAGTTCCAACCTCACCTGCTTTACACTTAATGTGTCGCCAACTCTGGTAGCAGGAACAGTTTATTCATTAACTATAAATAACGTATCAGATTGCTCAGGAAATACTACCAATACAACTACTCAAATTATTTTGCCTCATACCGGAGCAGTCGGAGATTTGATTCTTAATGAAGTTCTTTTTGACCCTGTTATTGGTGGTGATGATTTTATAGAAGTCTATAATAATTCTGATAAATATATTGATATCTATGGTTATTTACTCGCCAACTGGGACGATGGAAGTATAGATAATTTTAAAAAGATAACCACGCATAGGTTGGTCAACCCTGGAGATTTTATCGTGCTTACTAAAGACTCCTCTGACATAAAGTTGAATTATTTGCACGCAGTAGTAGGAAGTTTTGTAGAAATGAGTTCTTTACCGACTTATCCCAACGATTCAGCTACTGTGTATCTTACCTTACCTGATTCTACCATTTCAGATCAATTTAGTTATACGGATGAAATGCACTTTGCATTATTGAAAGAAGTAGATGGCGTATCTTTAGAACGAATTGACTATGATAGAGCTACACAAGAGGAGGATAATTGGCACAGTGGGGCAGAAAACGCAGGTTGGGCAACACCAGGAAAACAAAATTCTCAATACTATCCCGGAACCATCACCGATGAAATGTTTAGCACTTCTCCAGATATTTTCTCTCCAGATAATGACGGTTTTGAAGATGTATTGAACATTAGCTATCATCTTGAAGAACCTGGATATGTAGGCAACCTGACCATTTATGACAGAGAAGGTCGTTTGGTTCGCCACTTAGTAGAAAGCGAATTATTAGCCACCGATGGCTATTTTACGTGGGATGGGACTACCAATACTAGAGAAAAAGCACCGATTGGGGTTTACATTTTATACTTTGAGGTATTTAACCTTGACGGAAATGTTTCTGGAGTGAAAAAAACCGCAGTACTTGGAGGTAGGTTCTAATTCCATAAAAACGAGAAATAATAATTGTAACTTTAAACATTGAAAAATAAAGTATTGGACAATTATATTTCCAGCAATGGTATGAATGACTAAACCAACAAATAATCACTTCCTTCCAACGCATACTAAAAGAACAAAAACATATTGTATTACTTTATTCATCTTTGCATAAGTATAAGGTTTTTAACAAACGATTATTTACATAAGTTAAATAGAAAGTCAATAACCGTTGAAAATTATCTAACTTTGTATCGCTACTAAAAAAAAATTGTAAAAAGATTAGAAAAAGAGATAGAAAGTGGAGTTTGAAAAGTTTTAAATCCAATAATAATGTTGGAAAAAACATAAAACGTAGCCTTTAAGAAAGAAAATAAATGAGTTGTACAAATTGTAGTAATAATAGTTCGGGTGTGCCAAATGGATGCAAAAGCAATGGAAATTGCGCATCTGGAGGATGCGATAAAATGTCCGTTTTTAACTGGTTGAGTGACATTCAATTACCCTCTGGAAAATCAGAGTTTGACGTAATAGAAGTTAGCTTCAAAAACGGTAGAAAAGGATTTTATCGCAATGAAAAAAACCTTTCTTTATATAAAGGAGATGCCATTGCTGTAGAAACATCACCTGGTTATGACATGGGAGTTGTGAGTCTTACTGGAGGATTGGTAAAGCACCAAATGAAACGAAAAAATGTTCGTGAAAAAGCTCATGAACTAAGAAAAGTTTACCGAAAAGCAACCGAAGACGACCTAAGCAAATGGAAAGACGCTCGAGAAAAGGAATTTGAAACTATGCACGAAGCGCGCGAGTTGATCGTAAAATTAAAGTTACGAATGAAATTGGGCGATGTAGAATATCAAGGCGATGGAAATAAAGCTACATTTTATTATACAGCAGAGCAACGAGTAGATTTTAGAGAATTGATAAAAATGATGGCGGAGCGATTTAAAATAAAAATCGAAATGCGTCAAATTGGTTCTCGTCAAGAAGCGGGGAGACTTGGTGGATTAGGAACGTGCGGTAGAGAGCTTTGTTGCTCCACTTGGCTCAATGATTTTAGATCGGTATCTACAAGTGCTGCCCGATATCAGCAACTGGCATTAAACCCTCAAAAACTTTCTGGACAATGTGGCAAGTTAAAATGCTGTTTAAACTTTGAGCTAGATCAATATACGGAGGCACTAAAAGAATTTCCTGACACTCGTAAACCTATTCAAACCGCAAAAGGTGCTGCTTTTCATATCAAAACAGATGTTTTTAAACGTTTGATGTGGTATATTGTAAAGTCTGATTTTAAATCAAATATTATTTGTTTATCAGTAGATCGTGTATTAGAACTTCAGAAAATGAATAAATCTGGAGATAAAATAGAAAGTCTAACAGATTTTGCAGAAGTTGCAGAAGTTAAAGATGAGCCACAATATTCCAATGTAGTGGGGCAAGATGATCTGACCCGATTTGATAATAAATTCAAGAAAAAGAAGAAGAAAAGAAATAATAGGAATAAAAACCGATCCAATTCGAATCAAAAGAAGTCCAACACAAATCAAAAACAAAGAACTAATAACACATCGCAAAAAAAACAAGAAGGAACGGGTAAAAAAGAAGGTAATTCGCAACCAAGGAATAAAAACAACAACCGAAGAAAAAATAATAGAAGAAACAACAACAAGCAAGGTGATTCGAAAAACACAAACACGCCTAACACAAATAAACCTAAAGACAACACTACTGATTAATGTTTAAAAACGTATTCTATATCATTATTATAACGGAACTCTTGTTTACTTCTTGTACAGATGAATCTATTTTTTTTGAAGAAAATAAAGAAATAGAGAATCAACGCTGGAGCCAGAAAGATGTTGTTTCTTTTGAATTTGATATTGATGATACCCTACAACGGTATGACTTCTACCTAAACCTTAGAACCACTACGAGTTATGAGTTTTCCAATATTTATATTTTTACAGAACTCATTTCGCCTACATTGATTGCAAAAGACACCATAGATCCGATTTTGGCTGAACAGACAGGTCGTTGGCTGGGTGAAGAATCAGGAAGCATGGTAGAAAACAACATTTGGTTTATGACCAATGTTCGTTTTACTGAAATGGGACATTACCAAATACTTTTCGAACAAGGAATGCGCAAAAAAGAACTCGGAGAAATCGTTAATGTAGGATTGACCATTAAAAAAGCAAAAGATTAATCGTTTTGACAAATCCGTTAAAAAATAAGCTAAAACCACGTTCTGATAAAAATGGAGTTAAGAAATCCGCTTCTAAAAAGAAAGGAAAACCAAAGAAAAAAGGAACGAGTAAAAGTAAACTTGCAAGACTAAGTGCAAAACAAAAAACACTGTTATTGTTAGGCACTTGGATTGTTGTTTTCTTACCTACCTTATTTGTATATCTGATGTTGCTTACTGTCACAGAAGATAGCTTACCCTCTCTTGAAGAACTAGAAAATCCAAAGTCAGATGAAGCCTCTCAAGTCTTGGATTTCAATGGAGTCTTACTCGGCACTTATTTCAAAACGAACAGAACAAAAATAGACTACCAAGACCTTTCACCGTACTTAGTAGATGCACTTGTGGCTACAGAAGACGAGCGATATTGGACACACTCTGGTGTTGATGGACGTGCACTAGCAAGAGCTATTACTGGTATGGGAAAGAAAGGAGGGGGTAGCACCATTACCCAACAATTAGCAAAAATGATGTTTCATGAAAAACCTGAAACTAAAATAGCTCGTATCAAGCAGAAGTTTGCAGAATGGAAAATATCAGTCCGACTTGAAAACAGTTATTCCAAACAAGAAATTATTGCCATGTATTTCAACGAGTTTGACTTTTTATACAATGCCGTAGGCGTGCATTCAGCAGCTCGTATATATTTTGGAACAACCCCCGACAAACTAAAAATAGAAGAAGCTGCTACATTGGTAAGAATGGCAAAAAACCCTTTTATATACAACCCCAAAATACATCCTGAAAAATCTTTAAAAGGCAGAAATCAAGTTTTAAAGCAGATGTATAAAAACAACATGCTCACAAAAGAACAAAAAGATAGTTTACAAAACCTCCCGCTAGTGTTAGACTTCAATATGGAATCTCACAATTCGGGATTAGCACCTTATTTTAGAGCTCAAGTAATGCAAACAGCTAAAAAAATATTAGCAGCAAGTGGTAAGACAAACAAATATGGAAAACCTTATAGTATATTCACAGATGGTTTGAAAATATACACTACACTAGATTCTAAAATGCAAAAACATGCCGAATGGGCAATGAAAGAGCACCTATCGAATGAACTGCAAGCAGCTTTGGATAAAAACATAAAGAAAAATAAGAATTATCCCTATTCAAATTCCATTGGTTCTACTAAAGCTAAAGCCTACTTGCAAAAAGAAATAAAAAACTCTTCTCGATATAAGCACTTATTAAAAGCAGGGCTTTCAGAAAAAGAAATCACAAAAAACTTCAACACAAAAACCGACTTAGTAATTTTCGATTGGAACGCAAAAAGGCATCGAAAACAGGTAGAAATGACACCATTGGACTCAATCAAATATCATTTAAAAGTACTCCGAGCCGGTTTAGTTTCTATAGATCCACATACGGGTTATGTCAAAGCCTTTGTAGGAGGTCCTGATTATAGATTTTTCAAATATGACTATGCCACAACTGCTAAACGCCAAGTAGGTTCAACCATCAAACCCTTTGTGTATGCAGCCGCTATAGAGTCTGGCGTAATAGACGCTTGCTATGAAGCCCCTATGATACGATATTGTATAGACGTATCTGACGGGAAACAATGGTGTCCAGGAGGAGAGAAAGATTATGATGAAGTGATGACACCAGCTTATTATGGTTTAGCCAATTCTTCCAACCCGTTTACCGCGCACGTTATCAACAAAATGGGTGGAAAAAACAGTCGAGTAGTTCAATATTTTGATAAAATGGGTATAAAAAATAATTCTATTAAAGCCATTCCTTCTTTAGGATTGGGTGTGTGTGAGTTGTCCGTAATGGAAATGACTTCTGCACATGCCGTTTTTACAGATTATGGCTTATATCATAACCCTATTATGATATTAAGAATAGAGGATGCCAATGGCAATTTGATCTGGGAAGAAACACCAGAAATAACACAGGTAATGAGTAAAGATAATGCCTACGAAATTCTCCGTATGATGAAAGGAGTAACTGGTGTAACCAGACCAGCAGATGGCAAAAGAGGAGGTACTGCAAGAAGATTGAAAGCATCAGGCAGAGCTTATAAATTTTCAGGAATTATGGCGGGTAAAACCGGAACCACACAAAGCAATGCGGATGGTTGGTTTATTGGTCATACCCCAGATTTAGTAACGGGAGTATGGGTTGGTTGCGATTCTAGGTCTGTTAGATTTAGCAGCACTGCATTAGGACAAGGGGCAAACACCGCTCTACCAATTTGGGGTTATTATATGCAGAAAGTATATAGAGATAAGAAGATTAAAATATCTCATAAAGATTTTCCCCCAGTACACATTGGCGAGACTACAAAAATAGAATGCGTTAAAGACACCTCTGGATTTGGCATTGTATTACCATCACCATGGTAAAACTACTTTACGAACACGTAGAATTTGCTCTCTTTATTGTTTAAAATAAACAGACTCATTTCCGACTTTAAGATGGCATTCTTTACCAAAAACCAATGTTCGATTATCATCAATATGACCTGCAGGAAAATCAAAACACACAGGTATTCCTAAAGAAATTACATGTTCATAAATAATTTCTTTTGCGTTTTTACCAAAAGGAATTGTATTATCATTCATGTCTGTCATTGCGCCTACTATAAGCCCCTTGATACAAGTTAATTTATTTCCCAACCTGAGATTCCACATCATTCTATCTATATGATAAAGGTATTCATCTAAGTCTTCTAAAAACAAGATTTTGTTTGTGGTATCCACATCATATTTAGTTCCTGACAAACTGTAGAGCATACTAAGATTTCCGCCTATTAGTATTCCAGATGCCTCTCCTCGAATGTTTAACTTGTGAGTGGGTATTACGTATTTATTTTCATTCCCGAAGAGGATGTTTTTAAACGAGTTTAAAGATTCTTCTGTGTTGGTGGAGAAGTTCACAGGCATGGTTGTATGTGCACTTGCAAGTTGATTTTTGTGGAGCATTAAATGCAATGCAGTAACATCACTATAACCACAAATCCATTTGGGAGAGGTAATTATAGGACTTAAATCTAAACCTTCTAGAATCCTAACGGTACCATAACCTCCTCGAAAACATATAATGGCTTTGCATTCTTGGTCATTTATAGCGTTTTGAAGATCTTCTAATCGTTCTGCATCTGTGCCACAAAACTGATGATAGCTTTTAGCAATATGTTCAGAAAGATTTACTTGCAATCCCCAATTTTGAAGGATTTGGGTTGCTGTTTTTAAATCGGTTGTATCTATTTTTCGTGCAGTTGATAAGAGGATTACTTTATCACCAAGATTCAATGGTTTAGGGAATTTCATTCGTTTTGTTTTAGGTTTGTAATTTTTTTATTATCACAATATAATATTTTCACTTTATGTTTTTAACACTCAAAATCGACTGATGTGTAGCCATCAAGAGGAAGCTATGCATTAAATAAAAAAATCTGTTGCAGATATTACCACTCCTTCAAAAATAATTGGTGGTTGTTCTGTTTGTTGAGTAAACCCCATAAATGAGATTAGACTTACTAAAATTAATGTTAAATTTTTCATAATTTT
>CAMZLL010000090.1 GCA_947311505.1 uncultured Cryomorphaceae bacterium | reverse complement strand
TAAATATAAGCTTTATACATATATATTACAAAAAAGCAAGTGTTTATTTTAATATTTCTGTTCCATAGTGCATGGTACTATAGAGTACGTGATTTTTTTCATCTATAGCGATACCAAATCATACTATCTTAAACTCTTTTTTTACAATAGTTCTATAGTGTGCATCATGTAATGTTCCTTTTTCATGTATAAAATAATCAAAGGTATGACGTAGACTCGTTAATGCTGCAGCAGTACAATCACCTGTTTTACAAGTAAAATATCCTTGCCCTACATTCTCTGTAAATGTCGCTCTCTTTATGTTTTGAAAAACAATACCTCTTTCTCAGAACCAATCTACCAACTGTTGATAATTATAAAATCCACTATCTGCAAATCTTTTATGACTTCGTTTCCCATCTGATCTCATTTTATAAGACCACTCAGTGGCTGTTTTATTCAATCTCGCATTCAAGACAATCTTTCCAATAATTCACTCTGACACTCTATAATCATTTACCCATCACACCCAAGTATCTTTCAGTGTTGTAATATTTACACGACCATTCGCTAAAGTATACCAATCATCTCAAATTAAGGTATTTTTGATATTCTGAGGTTTTATATTTTTTTTAATTATTCTCTCGTTTACTTTCAAATCTATTTTTGCGGTTATTTTTTCTTCCACTCTTTTAACAACACTCCTTTCATTTTCATTATTTCTTTTCAAAATATTTGTTAATATATTCTTTCAACTATTCTTTCTATCTTGCCTATTTCTTCAAAAAGAAGCACCTTTTCTTACCATTTTTTTTCCATCTTTTGTCAAAAATACTTGCTCTTTACGAATAGCTGTTGTTGTTCGTTCAGTATCACTAAGTGCGTACTCTTGTTTCATCCATAGTTCTAGATCATGCAACTGACGACGAACGAGAAGATTTTTACTTGTATTTTTTCTAGATTCTAATTGTTGATACGTTTTTTGTAAAAATGGAATTCAACTTTTTTTAACTTGTTGTTGAATGTGCATTTTTGTTTTTTTGATCAATGGTGGTTTATCGAGAACCAGCAATTTTGCCGAAACCCATCACCCACACATTACTCCACTAATCACCGCCATAATGGCTAAGCTACGAACAAAAGAGATATGCATACAAAAAGAAAAGATAAAAAACTCTTAATAAGAGTATACATATTTAATACAAAAAGTCAAGTCGTTTTTTTACAAGAAAGACAATTATCATTTTTTCTGTAAAAGTAACTGAGCATCTATTATTCATCCAGGAAGTTTTCCTAATTCTGAAGCAACAACCAAAAAATCATACTCAGCAAGAAAATGAAGAAATTTTTCTATATCATAGTTTCTTATTTGCATCAAACTAATACTTTCTCCAGGCAAAAAATGCATTATTTCTGAATCAACACGAATAACAACTTTTTTTTCGAAAAGAAAAGAAAAATCATAAACAATAGCTCACACAGATGGTTCATTTTTTGTTCTTAGGATCATTTTCCCACTAGAAATATTTACTCACAGAGAAGATAAAGGAATAAAATCAAAAACATTTCTATCTTCCGATCTAACATATACTGTATATCTCTCAAAAATCTTTAGTTTCGATGATGACTTTTTTCAATCTCTTCACAGTATATCAAACCATAAATAATCATTCTTTCAAAGAATATTATACAAAGATCAGGTGATATTTGTTTGATTTGGATTACCAAACGTTCGTCAAAAAAAGAAAAACACCTTCTGATCAATATCTTTTGTTAATTTATTCATATTTTTAATAAAACTTGTATCACAAAAATCTGCACATACAAACGTTTGATCAAGTTTTCATAGTGTAGACAAGTTTTTCTGCGCTAGATGTAACATAGATTTTGATGAATCTACTCATATATAAGAAAACATATACCCATCTTCTAATAATTTCTCTAATAATAATTTTTCTTCTAAGGCATTTCCACATCACAGACTAATAAAAGCAAAGGTCTTGCTTTTAGGTATATGGATCTTTTCTTTAAAAAAGTGACGATATCTTTCTCATTTTATATTTTTATCATCAGCATTAGATGCTGCTACTTCATAATATTTTTCAGCTCATTTTCATAAATAATTGAACTTTTGATCCATCTCTCTTTTTTTAACATATGAGATAAGTTCATTCTCCAATATATCATCAGACAATCGATACTCTGTCTTTATCATAGTTTCTTAGTAAGAAAATAAATAGAAAAATATAATCAGTAAAATACTCAGAGTTTTATATACTTTTATACTATGAAGACAATACTACATCTTCTATAGAAATTCTTTTTCTCTTTCCTGTTTTGTTTTTTTTCAACAAATACCCTTCATGAAATCTAAAGGTAGCTATAAAATAATCTCCATCAGTTTCCATAGAAATTATCTCTGTCTTTTTATTAAATTCATCATGATCTAAAAGTGAAGAAAATCGCTCTTTATCTTCTATTTTCCATATAATAGATGCGGTATCTTTATATACCATGGTATATGTTTCATCATCAAATTTATGATACATTTTTCTAAAAAGAAACTTTTTTAACTGGGTAGCTGTTACGATTTTCGTATTTTTAAGATACACTGAAAACAATCATTCTATAGAAGCAATATCATCATTATATTTTCATCACAATAATATTTTTTTTAAAGGCTCATAAATAGCTTGTGTTTCAAAGGTCATTCTAATTTGTTTTTTTGGTTTTAATCATTGCAAAGTAAGTAAATTATGATCTCTATCTGCAATTTTTAAAAGTAATATTCTCACATCTTCTATCCCGCCCGCTAAAATCTTTTCCACTTTATCATTATAAATCAATGATAATCTTTTTGTAAAAAATAATGGTTCTTTTGTTAATGCTTCTACCATAAATCATACATCATTACCCCATTTTTCATATATCATCTCTATATAAACTTCATTAGAATCTTCAACAGTATCATGGAGGAGCGCTGCGATAACCATCTCTTTATCTTTATACTTTGCCACATTCAATGATACAGCCATAGGATGCAGAACAAAAAGAGAACCATCATATTTTCTATACTGGCCCTCATGCGCCTTTATAGCAAAATCCACTGCTAATCTTATACTTTCTCCTCATTTTTTCCAAGAAGGATGTAAAGCATATAAGTCAGTAAGATACTTCTCTTTAACTTCCTCTATAGACATATTTATAACAAAAAAATAAATATTCTAATTATATAGACATATATTCATAAGTCAAGTGCTATGAAGACACAATCACTTGCTATCAAAATAACCCTCCCTGCACTCTATATTCTTGTTTCTTTTCACTTAAAATCAATAAAGTAACATTAGGATATTGTAAAATAAATCTCTTTCGGGAAACACAATCAATTCATATTTTTTCAGCTTTTACCTTTTTACTTCATGACTTGTTTCCATAAAGAACAAAGGTTGTTTTTTTTGTAACACTTTCTGTAACCTTCCCACCTCTAGTCTCTATCCATTGAGATAGCTCATTTCTTTTTATAGGAAAGACTCATGTAATCACAATACTTTGTTCATCAAATATTTTCTGTATTTCTTCCTCTTCACTTGTTTCTCTCTCAAGTTTTCATCAATCTTTACTCATTTCTCTATCCTTTTTTTTCAAAATTTGCATCCCGCATTGCTCTAATTCTTCTAGCATATCAACATTCTTTTTCTCACTAAACCATAAAACTAAAGCATTTACTCACTGCTCTCCTAGTCAAAATATTTCTAATAAAAATACTTTATTTCACATAAACTGAAGAAGTATTTCTGTACTCATTTCTCATTCTAAAAGATATATTTCCTTTTCCAATACTTGAGCAACCTTTTTTCCCACATACGATATACCAAAACCATGCAGCAACCTCCAAAGAGGATTATTTTTAGATTTCTCTATCTCTGTCAATATTTGAGTTATTTTTTTAGCCCCAAGTCATGGCAAGGCACGAAGTTTCATACGCTTTTCTGTCTCATTCAACCTATAGATATCAACAATATTTTTGATAAGTTTTGTTTTTAAAAGCATATCTATTACTTGCTCTCCTAGACCATCGATATTCATACAGGATTTCGACACAAAGTGTTTTAATTGTTCCTTTATCTTTGCTGGACAATTTTCTGATGGACAAAGCAACGCAACTTCTCATTCCTTACGCATCAAGACCGTTGTACAGACCGGACAT
>CAMZLL010000089.1 GCA_947311505.1 uncultured Cryomorphaceae bacterium | reverse complement strand
AGATGAGAACGGTGCTCATATTTTAATTGTCGGATGAGTTTTTTTAGTACACCTGTGTATTGAAAACTTGTGATAATTCACTGGACACTTTTATAGAGAGGAAAACAGTTTAGACAGACTTGATAATGTGCAGAAACACGATGACAGTATGGGCAAAGTTCTGGGTGTGGTTTAAGTTCTTTTTTGCAATCTGGACAAAGATATTCTCCTTCTTTTTCACAAGAGAAACAAGTGGGGGGAAAAATAAAATGGAGTATTTTAGAAAACATGAATGGTTGTTGATAAACAAAAGTAAGGTTTATAATTTATAATTATCAATAAGGTATTGTAATTTGATGACATTTCAATAGTAATTGAGTGTCTAGTCTGGTCGATTAGCTCAGTTGGCGAGAGCGCTGCATTGACATTGCAGAGGTCATCGGTTCGAGTCCGATATTGACCACCACTGAAAAAAAGTCATGATGAATACAAAAAAACAACATATAGCATTTACTTGATGAGGGACGTGAGGGCATATACAACCCATAGTGTCTCTTTTGGAATACGGGAAAGTGCAAGAATTTGATTTATCTTGTGTTTTTTTTTGGTTTGGTGAAAAAGATTCTCAGGAAGAATCTGCAGCAAAAAAGATAAGCTATGTACACTTTGTTTCTCTCTTGTCAGGGAAAATAAGAAGATATCTGACAGTTCGTTCATTATTTCAAAATATTAGAGATTTTCTTAGGGTGATTATGGGTTTTTTTCAATCACTTTATTTGTTAAAAAAATATAAAATTGATGTATTGTTCTGTAAAGGGGGGTATGTTGCATTGCCTGTGAGTTTTGCAGCAAAGTTTCTGTGAATAAGAGTATTGATGCATGAATCTGATATGCACGCAGGGGTGGTAAATCGTCTTGTTGCAAGATTTGCTGAAACTGTATTTACGGGATTTGAATGAGTGTTTCAAAAAGAAGAGATTGTTTGACAGATATTGTCATGACAACTTTGACAACGGAAAAACGCTTTAATAAAGGAAAAGTTGAACCTTGAAGATAAAAAAACGACAATACTTGTCATGTGAGGGTCTCAAGGGGCAGCAAAAATTTTTGATGTAATTTTATGATTGTTGGGTAAGGAAAAAGGGTGAGGTGTACAGTTTTTGATATTGCTTTGAACAAAAAATAGTGGATATAAAAAGTTGTTTGAAAAATATAAAAATGTAGAGTCTTTTGGTTTTTTATGACAAAAAGATTTGGCATATTTATATGCGATGAGTGATATAGCATTTACTCGTGGAAGCGTCACTTCTTTATCGGAACAAGCTCTTTTTGGGATTAAAAAAATAATTATTCCACTTCCTTTTTCTGGGGGGAATCATCAATTTTACAATGCAATAAAATATAGTGAGCTGTATGAAGATATTGTAGTAGAACAAAATGATAGATTAGAAGAAAATGTTGCAATGTTTTTAGAGAAATTTGGTGGATATAAAAAAAACTGGAAAGAGGTGGATAACTTTTTGTTGATTAGAGCAAAAGAGGTGATATGGAAAAAGTTGTTTAAACTTGATAAAGAGTAAAATTATATAATTTTATTCTTATTTTTTCAAAAAGAAAAATCTAGAAGAAATGCTTCTAGATCCTCAGAGAGAGTATATATAGAGATATGCTCCTGAGGATCTGTATAGAGACAGAATTTGATGTTTATAAACTCTATGTCTATAAAGATCCTCACATATACTCTCCATAGATTTGTAGTAAATCTGTTGTCAGATGTTATCTACAGAGATTTGTTCTTTTGTTTTATTTTATTTTTGAATATTTTTGTTTCTTTTTTGTTTTCCCTATTTCGGGTAATCACAAGATACCCTTTTACATTTTCTTTACAAGTTTTTTACAGCAAAAAGGGCTAACCATTGGTTAGCCTTAAATTAGTAAATATATTTATCATGTGCGACATTTGTCTTGTATGTGACTTAATATGTGGCGTGTAATGTTATTGTTTTGTTTATAGAAAGGTGTTTATAGTATGTTTGGTAGGTTTGCAATATTTTTCATTCTTTTGTTGTCAATAATATCAAAAGTTTTTCCTTCATTTTTTCTTTTCTTGTGTAATTTACTAGGAAGCACTTGTCACCCAAGTCATAATTCTCCAATAAAAATTAGTTGTTTATCTATGATAACGTTTTTTGCTTGAGAATAAATGGCTGCAGCAAGAGCAAGATCAAGACCATTGTCGCTAAATTTAAACTCACCAGGGATATTTACATAAATATCAAAAAAGCTTAAATTTAATTTTAAGTAGCGATCTAAAATAGCAATAATGATTTGTAGTCTCTTGGTATCAATTCATTGTGCTATTCTCTGGGGAAATTTTCCATATGTTTTGTTTAACAAAACTTCTAGGCTTATCAGCACTGGTCTTCCGTTATCGACCCCTATTGTTAAAACATTGCCAGGGATATTTGTGTTTGCGGCGTTTATTATTCTTTCTTTTAGATTATATACAGCTTCTAATCATTTTTCTCACATTTCAAAAATACCAACTTCATCAGTAGAACCAAATCTGTTCTTGCGGCATCTGAGGAAGCGATATTGTCCATATTTATCTCATTCGAGATACAATACAACATCGACGATATGTTCAAGATATTTTGGTCCAGCGATTTCTCCCCCCTTGGTTACATGGCCAACAATAAAACAGGCTGTGTTTGTAGATTTACATCGTTCTGATAATTTTTCACTACAATATTTTACCTGTGATGCCGATCATGCGATACTATCAGTTGCTGTGCTGTAGATGGTTTGTATAGAATCTATGATGATGAAATTATATTTATTTTCTATAGTAGTGGTGATAATATCTTCAAGGTGAGTGGTGTGATATATGGAAAGCGCAGGATTCTCTTTCTCTTTTTCTGGGGAAGGGGTTATCCTTTTTTGCCTTTCAATAATCTGAGCAGAAGTTTCTTCTCCAGAAAAATAGGCAATATCTAGGGTGTTGTTTTTTTGTAAATCAAAAAGTATCTGCAACATAATCGTGGATTTTCCTATTCCTGGTTCTCCTCAGAGAAGATATATACCACCAGATCTAAAGCCTGTGGGAAAAATCCTTTGAAGTTCTGCATTTTTGATGATATAGTGGATAGACTTTTTTATTTGTTGTTTATTTTTGAGAAATTTTCATGGATGTAATATATGTTTTTTGCTTTTTCATGTTTTTGTTCACCTTGTAGGATCTTTTATAAAACTTCAAAACTCTCCACAATCAGGGCATTTCCCTATTTTTGTCATAGAGGCGTAGTTACAAGTGGTGCAGAGAAACATGACTTTGATGAATAATTAAATATTGATACGGTAAATTGTCTTATGGTTTAGATAAATATTGTGATATACTATTTTTTATAGCAAAGTGTGCATTAAATTTTCATTAAAAAATTACATTTTGGTTCGTACTAAAATATCTTTGTTAGGTTATTTACATTAGTAATAGATATTATATTGTTTTATTCTATATATAATTAGTATGACAGTTTAGTATAGTGTTATTTTTTAGCTATTTTCTTTTTTATATATTTCTTGTTTGTTTCTTTTTTTAAATTTTTGATGATATTTTTGTTTTCTCTTTTTTTGCCCTGTTTTATCATGATTGGATAATGAGAAAGAAAGAGAATAAGAAAAACAATTCCTCGGACAAATCATCAAATAATAGATTTTTTGTTTGTAAGACGTCTCTGGAGACTGATACGCTGAGTCACTTTGTTTTTACATGTTTTTATTTCTGTTGGTGTTTTTTTCTTTATCTTGTTTGTGTTTTTTTCTTTATCTTGTTTGTGTTTTTCTCTCCATCAAGCATTACTGGCTTTACAATAGGAAAAAAAGATGGATCTTCACATTGTTGTATTTCTCGAGAACTGTTTCATGCAATATATTCTGCGTCAGAAATAAAGAGTTGATTTATTCGACTATATCCAACAATACCAAAAGCGATAGCTGTTCCTAATACACCTACAATAGAAATAACAGAAAAATAAAGTTTTAAAAGACTGAATCATGATGTTGATTTATTCATAATAATAAGTGAGAAGATAAAAACAAAGAGAATAATAGCAAAAAATGGAATTATTTCTCGTATTCGGTATCAGAACATAAAGAACATAAAGAATGAGAAATTAAAATATAAATGTTTTTTGCCTCTAAAGATAAATCAAAAAAGAATATTTGTTTACATATAAAACATATTTCATTATTTTATATAGTTTTCTTTTATTTTATCAACGAAGATTTAAACTTTTCTGGATGAAAAGATTCTAGTCTGATAATTTCTGGTATCGTTAGTGTGTTTTTTTTACAATAAGGAAGAATACCATCTTCAAAGGAATGTTGATCGTATCATAAGCAAACAATATCTGGCTCCTCGTCAGTAAATACCGCGTACTTATTTGTTGTGTTTCCAAGTATTGCTTTATCAACAAGGGGGCATTTTTTTACTTGAGATTTTCTAACTTTTTCGTTTTGGGTAGAGCTGTGTCCTTTTACTTTTAAGACTGTTTTATCTCTGGCAATGATAGTTATGAGTTTATCTCATCGTTTTTTTGCTTGAGATAAATATGCTTCGTGTCCTGGATGAAATTTATCAAAAGTACCAAAAGTAACGACTTTGACTGTTTTTGTTTCTGCTTGTTTTTTATCTTGATTTATCTGCGCGATGAGTGCGTTTATATTTCAGAATTTTTGGTTTTTTCTAATTTTATAAAGTGGGTATAGTGTTATTTTTTTGTTGTATAAGTTTCCTTGAAAATGGAGGAGGTGGACTTCTAGAAGTTTTTCTGTAGGGAAATAGGGTCAAACGCCCGTATAGTATGTGTCTGTTTCGTCATGAATGACTACATTAAATCTTCGGGTTCCGCTGTCTATATTTTTGTTGTCACAAAAAATATTTGCAGTAGGGAAACCAAACTGTGTTCCGATTCATTTTCAGGTCGTGACTACTCAGGTGATGGGTGTTTTCATTGGAGGTATTGTACAGAAATTTGGGCTAATAAAAAGTTTTTTCTTTAAAAGATTCAGAAAAGCCTGTCATATAAAGAACAACTAAACTTTTTATTTCTTTTTGATGTTCGAATCAGAAAAAGTAATTAAGGGGATGACCCAGTAACCAGTGGTTAGAAATATAATTTCCTCTATCATTGTTTTATGATAGTTTTGCTATAATCTTTTTTCTTTTATAGGTAGTTTTTTTTCTTTCTGCTTTCCTCAAAATATCATATAATATAAGCTAGGAATAACAAATAGCGTCAATGCTGATCATGCAAAAAGTCAAATTATCATCGTAAATCATAGTCCCTCTCGAAACTTATCTTGGAATGTTATCGGTAAGATTCAAAATAACGTCGTTAGTGTTGTCAGAATAATTGGTTGAAGTCTGGATCTACCGGCTTCTACGATAGCTTGAAATATTTCTACTCCATGTGAGGTGTTTTCTCAAATTCTTGTAATTAAAATAATAGCATCATTTACAACAATCCCTGTGAGTGCTATAAACCCTATAGCGGCAGGCATAGAGTATGGATTTCCTGTTAAAAATAGTCCTATATTTACCCCAAGCAATGCACAAATCACTGAATAAAGAATAATAATAGGTTTTCTAAATGAGTTGAATTGTAGTACTAAAATAATCATAATCAAAAATATCGATATAAGAAAGCCTCTCATGGTAGATGCGACAAGATCTGCATTTTCTTCTGCTTCTCCTCAGGCTCACGAAGAAATACCGGTAGGGAATTCATATGTAGAAGCTCGTTCTTCGTATGATTTTTGTATTTCTTTTCATTTATTTAAATATGCAGTTTGTAGGTCAGCTTCAACACGAATCATAATATTTCAATCTTCTCTAGTGATAGAAGCCACTGCGTTGTTGATTTTATAATGTATAATCTCACCAGCTCTAATGGGTCATTGTTTTGTGTTTATGATAAGGTTTGTGATATCATCGGGAGTTATTTTGTTGGAGAGATCTTTGTAAAGTACTTTGATGTCTCTATCTGTTTCTTCTAGTTGAATACTTCCTGCAGGAAAACCATTTAATGCAAAAACGATTTCTGGGGAAACATCTGAAGGAATAAGTCATAGTGAGCGAAGTTTTTCATTGTTAAACTCATAAATAAATTGTCCAGGTGTAGAATGAGAAGAAATAGATGCATTTTTTGTGCCAGCTACAGAGCGAAGATATGTCTGAAAATCGTTAGCCACTTTTATTAAATCTTTAAATTGATTATTACGCTGCGCTATGAGTTTTATTCCTATCGGTTTTCCAGAAGGTGGACCACCAGCGAGTACTTTTGATTCCATAAGTAATCCTTCTTGTGCGAAAAATGTAAGTTTTTTTGCTGTTTCTTCCTCCACAACAAAAACATCTCTTAGTCACATCTTTTGTCTTTCTTTTTTGTCGATAAGATCAATGCTAATATGGATACTATTTTTGTTTGCGTGGATACGGTATGATTTTACTTCAGGAATTTCACTAAAAATAGGATCAAGAAATGGAATATATTTTTTTATAGCCTCTGTTGTTGTTCCTTTTTTTGTTGTAAGAAATACATCAAAACGATTGTTATCACTTGCTGGAAATATCGTTCCTCCTATTTTTGGGGAAAGAGTAATAAAAGTAACAATGAGTAATATAAAAGGAACAATAACACTCATCACTCTATTGAATTTTTTGTCAAGAAATTTGTGTAATATTACTTCATATCCATTGTTGAGGCTTTCTAGGAAGCGTATACGTTTTTTTCATATTTTAGTAAAAAAAGATGCTTTTTCTGGATATCTCTTGGCTTTTCATTGTCTTTCTTCTTCAAGCAATAATCTTTCTTCTTTTCCTAAAAACTGTTCACTTTTCGGGTGAGAAATATATCGTTTTTTCTTTTTGCTCAGTTTGTAAAAGAGTGCAGAATTTAGTGTTAGAGAAATAAATAATGCCGCCAGAAGTGTTGCAAAAACAGTAATCGGAATATAAGCAAGAAATTTCCCCATAATTCATGGAAGAAGCATCATGGGAATAAATACTACTACTGTTGTCATGGTTCATGAAATGAGTGATGTTTTATAATCTCTCACTGCTAAGAGTATTGCTGTTTTTGGGTTGTATCATATTTTAATATTTTCTGCAGCCGCTTCAATAATCACGATCGTGGTATCTATAGCAATTCACAGCGTGAGAACAAGAGAGAAATTTGTTAAAAAATTTAAACTTAGCCCGAGTTGATCAAGGACAAAAAAAGTAATTAAAAAAGCAAGAGGTATCGCCAATGTTGCAATAAGAGCCTCTTTTCCAGCAATAAAAATAAGTAAGGTTAAAAATACAAAAATCAATGTTTGTCACCCACTATTTGCTAACATGCTATAGTCTTCATTTATTAGCTCTGACATATCCGAAGAATACATTATTTTCACCCCTTTGAATTCTTGTGTTTGGAGAAGCTCTTCTATAGATTTTTTAGCGCTTTTTGCGTTTTTGAAGATATTACTTCCTGCGGATTTATTGATAATAAGGCTTACTACGTTGTTTCAACTTTCTTTGTATGTACCTAGTTTATTGAGTGATTCGTCATTATATTTTTTTTCTATAGTAGCGATGTCTTTTAATTGAACGAGAGCGTGTCACTGAAAGATCAATGGGATCTGTAAAAGCTTTTCAATATTTTTGATTTCTCCTTCTATTCTAAAGTCATAATGTAAATCACCAACTTCATAGTTTCCTAGTGGTGTATTTTTGTTAAATGACTGTATAATGTTTGCAACCTGTAAAACACCAAGTCACATTTTCTCTACTTTTTTCTTGTTGAGTAAAATATGTACTTCATAGTCGATGCTTCATCATCATTGAGCGCTACCCTTTTCGCCTGAAGCCCCAGAAACGCTAATATCTATAGAGGATATTCCGCTTGTTCCTGCTAGTTTTTTTTTGAATGTGTTTGCTAAGATTTTTAATCTTTCTTGGCTAAAACTTTTTTCGTCAGCATAAAGAAGCGCTTCAAACATAAGTTCATTTGAAGTGGTAATTTCTGTAACACTCGGTTCGTCAGCATCTTCTGGCAAGTCTAATGTATCTATTTCATCTTTTATCTCTACAAGAATTTTTGCCGTATCAACACCATTTTTAAGTTCTATAGTCGTTACTGCAAATCATACATTCGAGCTAGAGCTTATTTTTTTTATTCCCTCTATATCATTTATAGAATCCTCTATTTTTTGTGTAACAAGAGTATCCATATCTACAGGATTTACTCATATATAGCGTGTAACAATATTAATAATACCAAACTTTATTGTAGGGCTACTTTCTTTTGGTATCGTAAAAAGAGACAATGAACCTAAACTGATAATTAAAAAAATTAACAAAAATGATATTCTCCGACGATTTATCCAAAAAGCAAAGAATCAACTATTTAGATTTTTTTTAAGTTTGCTTGTAGACATAATATTGATTAAGAATTAGAAACTAATGGAGATTATTTTTTGATAGTTAACTCATATTTGTTTTCATCAAAATTACTAATATCTGATATAATTACTGGTGTTTTGTTTGAAATATTAGAAAGGACTTCTATTTGGTTTCCCCAAACTTTCCCAAGTTTTATCTTTCTTTCTGTGATGCTGTTTTCTCATTTATTGAAGAGTGGAAGCAACCCCTCTGTAGTATTTAATATAGTAATGATAGCAATAGGGATAAGGCTTTCTTTTTCTTTTAGTGGTATATGAACCGTTATAATGTCTCCAAGTAATTCCACTGATTCTTTCACATCAATAATTACTTTGTAGGTGAAATTTTTGTCAGCACTTTTTGCAATAAACGTTAACTTTCCTTCTAAACTTTTCTCTTTGTCGGGAAAAAAGAGTATTACTTTTTGTCATTTTTTTACTTCTGTTACTTCTTCAGCGGTTAATGATATTTCTATTTGTAAATCTTTATTGCTCATTACGCTAAATAACGGTGTTCCCGGGACAACTTCTTGTCATACATCTACAAGAATATCTTTAATAGTCCCCGAGATAGGTGATTTTATTGAAAGCTTTGAAAGTTCATTGTTTGCTTGATCATAAGCAATACGTGCTTGTTCTATAGCATTTCATAGAGAGTTTAATGTTGCTTCTTTTACTTTTTTTGTTGTTTCGTGAGAAGCTTTTATACTTTCTAATTGGATATCAGTTCCTTCTTCTATGGCGTCTAAATGTACCGCAGCAGTTTTAATATTTTCTTTTGCAATACGTGATTGCTCTTTTGCTAATGAAACACTTTTGGCTAATGATTTTTGTTGTTTCTTGTAGCTAGAAAGAAAACTTTTTATATTATTTGTTGGCTGTGTAATGAGAGATATTTGACTTTGCAGTTTTGCTTGTAATCCATTTATAGAAGCAACAAACATACTGAGTTTTGCGATAGGGAGAGTTTTTGTCGGAAGTGTATAGTCCAACATCGTATCGACAGAATCAAGTGCTGGCTCAAAGCTTTTTAGTGTTACTTTTAGTTCTTCTAGCTTGTCTTGTAATGTGTCTTCTGTTATCTTTTTTGAAAGATTTTCTATGTGTTTTTGTTTTTGCCAAAAAAGTCTTACAGACTTCTGAGCAGAGTATCTTGTTGAGGTGTTTCTAGCTCATAAAATACGTTCAAAATCATCATTTTCTGATTTATAAAGATCTGATGTTCCTACTATCTTATCTGTTGCTATTTTTATATCTTTATAAAGTAACTGTACATCTTTTTGTAAATTTTCTACTGTATGGATAAAATTTTCTACTGTAGTGGTATCTGCAGAAAGTTTTGTTTGATAATCATATTCTGTTTTTTCTATTTGTTTTTCGAGTTGTTGTATTTGTAATTTTTCTGTAGAATTTCTCTGTTGTATTTTTGTTTCGTCTGCTTGCCTTTGTGTTTGTCTTATCGCAAAATCTGTGTCAGAAATAGCTTTTTCGAGAGAGATTTTTGTTTGTTCATAGGAGAGCTTTGATTGTATTAAAGCATTTTTTGCTCTTTTTTTGTTAAATGAATAAGAACCACTACTATCAGTTAAAGAAATAATGCGACTATTTTTAGAAACACTTTCCCCTATGTTATATTCTATATTTTTAATACGCCCAACAACTTGTGACGTAACAATAATATTATTTTT
>CAMZLL010000088.1 GCA_947311505.1 uncultured Cryomorphaceae bacterium | reverse complement strand
TAAACAGGCAGCTTAATCGTAGATGCGAAACTTGAGTTTGTAAATGAAAAAAGAGCTTCAAATTTGAAACTCTTCTTGATTAATAATAACGTGGATTTCTTTTCATAGTATTTCATTTTTAATCGGTGTCAAGAGCGTATTTAGCCTTGAAATACTTCGTTTATAATATCAGAATACATAGCAAAAGATGCCATACTCCATATCTTTAGTTGAGTGTACTCTTCTTTGCCAAGCCATTTAGTCGCTTTGTGTAGCTCTTTTTTAAAAAGGGACTTATCAAAGCTAACACTTTTTAATACGTTTTTAGTCATTTCTAGCATAGTAATATCGTTTAATGTTTGTTTTTCTTCGATTAGTTGCGTGTAAATATAGTTAAAACAATTGTGTTCTGCAAACAGACTTGTTGATTATTTACAAGATAATAACGTATCCCTCTGATTGATATTGTATTGCTAGTTTGTTAAAAAAATACAAAAAAACAATTCATAGTTAAAGGAAGGGGTGTTATAAAAAAGGAATAATAATTGTTAATGTTAAATGTATCCCTATATTTGAACATCAGTAAACTAAATAATAAATGTTGAGAGCAGTTTTTTTACTATTAATTTGTCTATTTCATGTTTCGTTGTATGCTCAATTGTCTGATTTTGTTTGGTCTTCCACCATTAATAAACAACCAACCGAGTCTATTCAATCGATAATAGAAACTCCCGATAATTCTGTTTTCGTTTTTAAAACAATTGAAAATGAGAAAAATTCATTTGCTGTTGATTTTTTAGATTCTAATTTCATATTCATCAAAAGTGAAAAATATAGTTTACCAGATATTAAAATCTTAAAGGTTGGTTTGTTTAATAATAAGTTGCAGATTTTTACACAAGCATTTGATCCAGCTTCAAAAGAAGACTTAGTAAAAGTATATCAATTGGAAAATGATGGGGGAGTAGGGGATAGTAAAGTGCTATCAAAATTAAAATCTAGAGGAGGCTATCACAATAGCTTTAGTGTATCTATTTCGCCTAATGGTAAGTATTGTAGTGTTCTTTGTTCGCATGCCTATTTTGAAAAACATTCAGAAAAATTGAATGTTGTTATTTTTGAAAAAAACTTTAAGGAGGTCTATTCAGTTGAGCATTCTAGTATCGTGACCAGTCGCAAAAAAAGAATTAATCACACTTTGATAAATAACAATGGAGTTGTTTACCTAGTGAAGAAATATCGTGAAAACAAAATGACAAAGTATCACCTAATTATTTTAGGAAACAAAACAGGCGTACAGCATAAAGCGGTTCGGTCTAAGCTGCGTAAAATTGCCGATATGAATGTATGTTTAGATGCGGAAGGGGCTTTATTGATAGGTGGTTTCTATTCGTCTCCAACACGAAAAAACTTTGAAGGAATATTTGCACTTAAATATGAAGAAACGACCCTGCCATCATGGAAAAAAGAATACCAATTAGGCGAAGAGGTGGTAAAATCATTTAAAAGTAAAAAAGAAATTAACAAAGATGGGTTTGGGCTGGATCGATTTCATGTCAAATCTATTAATACTAGTGAAAATAATGATATATTGATATTTGCAGAACATAGAACAGTATTAAATACTGGGGCGCTAATAGAAGATTATAGAAAAGGAATAGTTGTAGTCAGATTGAGTAAAAATGGTGGGTTTAAATTTGTAAAAGCGATACTAACTGAACAAGCTGATGCGCTCAATGCGGGGTATTGGAGTTCTTATAATATGACCTTGCAAGGGGATTCTGTGTTTTTATACTTTAATAAAATAGGGGGTAATGCCAGTAAACTAAAGGCAATTAAAAATAGTGGGGCAACCTACCATATCGGAGAAGTAGCTATTACTAAAGAAGGTAATTATACAGAAACCTATCCGCAGTTTTCTATTGATTTAAACGAGCACATATTGATGCCAAAGTTTGAAAAAACAACGATGATGAAGTCGCTGTTAGGCTTTGAAAATGCAACACAAACGAAATACAAAATTGGGTATATAGCCAAAGAAAAATAAATGGGAAATTACGTAAAACCAAAAAAACACCTCGGTCAACATTTTTTGATTGACTTTAGTATTTCAGAGCGAATAGCAGATGCATTGACGATGCATGGAGGATATAAAAGAATACTAGAAATTGGACCCGGAACAGCCTCCTTGACACAGTTTTTGCTTAAAAATGATGCTTTCACTACTGAAGTGGTAGAAATAGACAGGGAATCGATAGCGTTTTTAAAAACCAATTATCCAGATTTAAAACTCTACACAGAAGATTTTTTGAAAATGGACTTCGCTATATTCAATAACGAATCAGTAGCAGTTGTGGGAAATTTTCCGTACAATATATCTTCTCAGATTTTGTTTAAAGTTTTGGAAGAAAAAGATCAAGTACCCGAAGTAGTAGGGATGTTTCAAAAAGAAGTAGCGGAACGTATTGCCGAAAAACCTGGCACTAAGAAATATGGAATCACTAGCGTCTTTCTTCAAGCCTATTACGATATTGAATATCTGTTTACCGTAGAGCCCGAAGTTTTTGACCCACCTCCAAAAGTAAAAAGCGGTGTGATTCGACTACGAAGAAACAACGTGAAAGCTTTGGATTGTAACGAAAAACATTTTAAGCAAGTTGTTAAAATGACATTTAATCAGCGTAGAAAAACCATTAGAAATTCAATTAAACCTTTTATAAAAGGAACTGATTTTACTAGCGAATTTCTAAGTGAAAGACCAGAGCAGATGAGTGTAGAACAGTTTGTAACGTTGACCAATCAATTGACACCTTATATATTAATCAAGGAAAAAGACAACAAGTAGATTTCGTTATGGCTAATTTAGTTTCTTGATTTAGCATAAAAAACTATACATTTGCACACCTTTCAGCAATCCTTAAAAATTGTTAGATATGAAGTTTGAGTTAACAAAAGATTTTCTTGAAGAAATAATTGAAGCTATCGAAGTAGATAACGTTCAGTTTATTACAGAAAAAGTATTAAAACACTATCCTGCTGATGTTGCGGAAGTGCTAGATGCGGTTAATAAAAATCAGGCGCAATATATCTATCAATTGATGGATGAAGAATTTGCTTCAGAAGTATTAGTTGAGTTAGACGAAGATGTACGAGACGAATTTTTAGCATCGTTTTCCAATTCAGAAATTACTACACAAGTAGAGTTGATGGATACCGATGATGCTGCTGATTTCTTGCAAGATTTACCCGATTCAAGAAAAGACGACATACTTTCCAATATGGAAGATGTCGAATTGTCGTCAGATATTGCTAATCTTCTATCTTATGACGAAGAAACCGCAGGTGGATTGATGGCAAAAGAGTTTATTTGTGCTAATGTGGATTGGACAGTAGGAGAAACCCTAGCAAACCTAAGAAAACAGGCGCAAGAAATTGATCATGTTTACACCGTTTATGTAATATCTGAACACAACAAATTATTAGGAACATTGTCACTTAAGACTTTTTTATATGCAGACAATGAAACCCCTATAAAAGACTTGTATAGACCTAATCCTATTGCTGTTAAAACCTCTGTTTCGGATAGAGAAGTGGCGGTAGTTATGGATAAGTACGATTTAGTGGCTGTGCCTGTAGTCAATGAAGCAGGAGTGTTGCTCGGTAGAATTACCATTGACGATGTAGTAGATGTGATGCGTGAAGATGCCGAACGTGATATGCAGTTGGCGACAGGTGTAACAGAGAAAATTGAAGCAACAGATTCCCCTTGGATTATCACTCGAGCTCGTTTACCTTGGTTGTTAGTGGGGATGGTTGGAGGTATTTTGGGTGCTTTGGTTATTGGGAAATTTGAAGGTCAGTTGGCTTTATTTCCACAGTTAGCATTTTTTATTCCATTAATAGCAGCTATGGGAGGTAATGTAGGCGTGCAATCATCAGCGCTTATTGTACAAGGACTTGCCAATAATTCCTTGAAATTTGACAGTACTTTTGCAAAAATATCTAAAGAGTTTTTGGTTGCAATCATCAATGGGGCTATACTCTCTATTTTAATCTTTGGATATAACTACCTATTTGGTGCTGATTATAGACTGTGTTTTACAGTTAGTTTGGCACTTTTTGCCGTCATTCTTTTAGCTGGGATTATGGGAACTTTAGTGCCTTTAATGTTGCACAAATATAAAATTGATCCAGCCTTAGCAACAGGACCTTTCATTACTACACTTAATGATGTTTTAGGTTTGTTGCTTTATTTTTGGATAGGGTACGCTTTTTATTAAGCAGTCCAAATTAAGCAGTCCAAATAATAATACTATTAATGGACTACTTTATATTGGTTAAAGGTAATTTTATAGGTTGTAATAGGAAGAGTACCTCCCTTTAAACAACAATTTAAACCCCTTTATTTCTTCAAGGGATAAATCAATTGTCCAAAGAATGTCTTAGGGAAAATTTCATCATTTTCAAAGCCCAGTTCTATATCTCTACCATCATAAGGTATGTACGCAGTTTTGAAAATGTAATCCCATATGCTCAGCGAAATGCCAAAGTTTATCCCGTTTTGGCGATCCTTTGGCAACTCTTTTACATGGTGCCAAATGTGCATTCTTGGGTTGTTGAAAACGTATTTCAAGAAACCATAGTTGAGGTCAATATTGGCATGATTTAGATGCCCAATAGTTATAGAAATAAAATGCACAATAAAAGCTTGACTCGGTTCCGCTCCAAGAAGAACCATGACCACTAAAGTCTTCAAAGGTTTGTAAAAGATGTTCTCCATCCAATGGTATCTAAGGTGGGCAGCAAACCCCATTTCTTTCACAGAATGATGCACTTGATGAAATTGCCATAATAACGGAAATTTGTGTAACAAGAAATGTGTGAACCATTGCACAAAATCATTTAAAATAAAGAATACAAGCAACATTACTAACGGAGGTAAAGAATCTTTAGATAACAATGCAAACGACTGATCATCAAAACCAAACGATTGCATAATGCTCCACATCACCGCATAAAATCCAGTTATAAATAAAGAAAAAATGTAAAAATTAAAATACATATAAAAAGCATCTAGCCAAAAATCTTTTCTAATCACGGCTTGATTCTTTCTCCAAGGACGAATAACCTCCAGGCCAAAAACCACTAAAGAAATAAAAGTCAACCACAGAAAATAATTTTGATACCAAGCCCCATCTACTTGAAATGTAAACTCCTTGATCATCCAATTCCAATGTCCCTGCATTGCTCCAGTAAATGTGTTTAAAAAATCGCTCATTCTTTTTTCTTTTATGATTTCTAATTTTGGGTTAATCCATTTGCTCCACGTTTCACTATACCCGTGAATTTTAGTGGTCGTTTCATTGTTGTTATTTACTATTGGGAAGTCGTTGTTTGCCCAATTGAACATACCTCCATAAAGATTACTGACATTTGTGAATCCTTTTTTTAATAGTAGTTCTCCTATAATCTCACTTCTGTATCCTATGGAGCAATAAAGAACCAAAGGAGTGTCTTTCAATATAGTATCGAGCGCAGACAAATCCTTACTTTCGTAATCAACTAAAATCGCATTTTTTAAGTGACTAACCTCAAATTCATTATGATCTCTAGTGTCAATATATATAAAAGAACTCCTACAATCCTCTGCTTTAATATAAGGCACAGTACCTTTTACCTGATCAGCTATCATTTCGTCAAACCCCTCAGGATTTTGTCCTATCGAAGCCATACCGATTAGAAGTAAAATATATAATAATGTTTTTTTCATTACGCTACAAAACTAAAATTTACAATCCACACATTTGGTAACATCGGTTACATCTTTTGTAATTTGGGCGTGTCCCTACGGGTCGGGCTATCCACTATATCTCCCAAAGCTCCCAAAAAAGCTTTAGGAGGATGCCGTTCCTATCCCTCACGCAATCCATCTGATATTCTAATATACAATCCATTTAGTAACCTGTACCATCAACAGATATATAATAGTCCAAAATAAATTAGAATTGATTTTACGAGTTTAAAGAAATAATCGCAGACATATCCGCAGATATGAAGAATCTTTTAAACGCTTGAAATCGTGAAAACATAATGTTTATTGGACTAATACCAACTAGGTTTTTTAAAAAATAGCTACGACTATTCTCAAAAAAAATATACTTCGCATCTCATTCATTATCTTTGTTTTTTGAAATAAATGAGTTTTTAGAGAAGCCAAATAGCAAGTAGTTTACCTTTTTGATAGAAAGTTTTGTGAGTAAATCGGGCTATAACACTGTTTCTTTCAAGACAATGTACAACGCCATAACCACCAAGAACCAACCAAAACCTTTTTTGAGCTTTTTTCCATCTATAAAGTTGTTGAGGTAAAGCCCTACAAATATACCCGTAATAGATATGGAAGTGAAAATGCTTAGAAAAGTCCAGTTTATATGTATCTCTGGGTTGCTTATGTCGCCTATAAATCCAAACAGCGATTTCACAGCGATAATCATTAAAGAAGTTGCAACAGCTTTCTTCATAGGTAGTTTGGCAAGTAAAACCAATGCAGGGATAATTAAAAAACCTCCTCCTGCGCCTACTATACCTGTAAGTAAACCTACTACAATTCCCTCCATGATGATTAGTGGGTAGTTGTATTCAATTTCTTGATCTTCTGTCGTTGTATCTTTCCGTCCTTTTATCATTGTGTAGGAGGCAAGTAACATTATAATAGCAAAGAAAATCATTATAGCAATACCTTTGGTAACTACAAAATCTCCAACATTAAATAAGTCGTGAGGAATGGCAGGTACTAAAAATTTACGAGTCAGATAGACGGTAGCTAGTGCTGGAATAGCGAAGATAGTTCCTGTTTTGAAATCTACCATGCCTTTTTGAGCATTCCGAATTGCACCTACCGCAGCAACAGAACCAACTATAAATAAAGAATAAGCGGTTGCTGTTACCTTATCTACACTTAGTATATATACCAATACAGGAACGGTTAGGATAGAGCCTCCGCCCCCAATCAATCCCAGCACTACTCCGATAATTAATGCTCCTATGTACCCTAATATCTCTATAAATTCCATCTGTTGTCTCTATTAATTTTGGCAAAAATATGATTTAGAATAGCTTTTGACCGTGACCAATGTTACAGTAGGTTAGATTGGAGGCTTAAATAGAGTCTTAAATCATTTTTTGTCTTTTAATCAAATACTGTAAAAGCACTTGGTTAAAGCCTTCGTTGATATCTGCAGAAACAAAATCGATATGGTGCATCCCGCATTTAAGTTTTAATTCTTTTTGCCGTTTTTGAGCAATGTCAGCAATTTTATCTTTCAATTGATTGGGGTTGAGCTTTATCTCTTCTCCTGTTTCCATATCCACAAAAGTGTATGGACGATTTTGAAAGTTGAATTCGATTTCCTTTTTTTTATCCATAACATTAAAAAGAACAACCTCATGTTTATTATGCTTTAAGTGCTGCAATGCGGCAAAAAGCTCCTCTTGTTTGTCAGAATTGTCTAGCATGTCGCTAAAAATAATGATAAGACTTCTTTTGTGTGTCTGCTCGGCTACCGCATGAAGCGTTGAGGAAATGTTGGTGGTATTTCTTTGCTCTTTATGATAGTTGTTTAGATAATGTTCAAGTTGTGAAAATAAAAACCGATGATGTGTCATACTAGATTTGCACGGGGTGTGTAGTTTGACTTCTTTATCAAATAAAGAAATTCCTACAGCATCTCTTTGCTTACGCATCAGATAAATGAGAGCGGCAGCACTGTCAATTGCAAAATCTAGTTTGTTGATATTAGAATCCAAAGGGAAATACATTGAAGAGGAAGTGTCTATTACCAATTGACATCTCAAATTGGTTTCTTCATCGTATCTTTTTACATAGAGTTTGTCGGTTTTACCGTATAATTTCCAATCTATATGTTTCGTAGATTCTCCATTGTTGTATCTTTTGTGTTCTGCAAACTCTACCGAAAAACCATGAAAAGGACTTTTATGTAAACCTGTAATGAAACCCTCTACAGCTTGTTTAGCCAATATTTCAAGGCTTCCAAATCCTCTTGCTACTTTATGATTGATTGTTTTTTCCATTTTGCTAAACCAAATTTACACTTTTTTAAATAGCTTTTGCTATTCATGAATAAAACTTACCTTTGAAATCCTAATCAAGAATTTAAAAAAAAATGAATGTATTAAAATTAGTCGCGTTATCTGTGTTGTCCATCTCAATGATGCATTGTGGAGCTCCAGAAGATACGAATGAAGAATCTGGTCACGTAGCACAACAATCTTTAGAAGAAACTCCTTCACGACAAAAAGAAGTGTACAATATTGGGTTTTATAATGTAGAAAACCTTTTTGATATTTATGACGACCCAAATACAGAAGATGAATGGTTCTTGCCATCGAGCGAAACCAATTGGAATGAAAAAAGATACCTTAAGAAATTACACGATTTAGCAAAAGTAATAGATGCTTTAAACCCTGAAAAAGGAGGTCCAGACCTTCTTGGACTGTGCGAGGTGGAAAATAAAACTGTAGTAGAAGAATTAACAGAGCAATCGGTTTTGTCTGCCAATCATTATAGTGTAGTACATTATGAAAGTCCTGATTCTAGAGGCATAGATGTAGCGGCAGTTTACAATTCAGAAAAATTTGAATTGATTACGAGTGAAAGCATTTTTGTAGCCATGCCCCAATCTCCAAAAGTAAAGACGAGAGATATATTATATGTTCAACTGAAAACCAATGCAACTGGAGAACGATTACATTTTTATGTAAATCATTGGTCGTCAAGAAGAAAAGGCGAAAAGGAAACCTATTTTAAAAGAAAAAACTGCGCCACTACTTTAGTAAAACACATGAGCGATATGCAGCTAGATTTTGAATCAGATAATGTCATAATCGTAGGTGATATGAATGATTATCCAGATAACGAAAGTATTTATTCGGTTTTAGGAGCAAAACAGCCTGATTCGGATGCTGAATTGATAAATTTACAATATGATAATCATCAGAAAGGCTTAGGTACGTATAATCATCAAGGGGAATGGGGGTGCTTAGATAATGTCATTGTTTCCGAAGCATTATTGGATAACGTTTCTTCAACGGATGCACATATTCTAAAAGAAGATTGGATGCTTTACAAAGGATACAAAGGCGATGGAGTACCCAACAAGACCTACGGAGGTTCTAAATATTACGGAGGATACTCCGATCATTTGCCTGTTTATTTTGTGGTTAATTTATAGGTCAGCTCGATTTATAAACCGTTAACTATTAATATAAATGTGGTAAGTGTAATTTATGAAACACATTAACAGCTACTTTTGACTATTACTAATTTGATATTGAATAATTATGACATTAATAAAATCTATTTCGGGAATAAGAGGAACTATTGGTGGTGCTCCAAATGAGGGATTGACACCTTTGGATATCGTAAAGTTTACCTCTGCTTATGGCACTTGGTTGAAAAATAGACACGCAGAAACTACCAAGCTAAAAGTAGTTGTCGGAAGAGATGCACGTATATCTGGTGTTATGGTCAAAAATATTTGTATCGGTACACTTCAAGGATTAGGAATAGATGTCATAGATTTGGATTTTAGTACAACTCCAACAGTAGAGATTGCAGTGCCATTAGAAAACGCACAAGGTGGAATTATTCTAACCGCAAGTCACAATCCAAAACAGTGGAATGCCCTAAAATTATTAAACGAATTGGGAGAGTTTATATCTGCAGAAGATGGAGCATCCTTGTTAGATATTGCAGCTAAAGAAGCCTTTGACTACGCAGATGTAGATAAATTAGGAACAGTTACAGAAAATGATACCTACCTTCAAAAACATATAGATATTATAAAGGCGTTGCCATTGGTAGATATTGAAGCTATTACGAAAGCAAATTTAACAGTTGCTTGCGATAGTGTACACAGTACAGGAGGGATTTTTATTCCAGAATTATTACGTCAGTTGGGCGTGAAAAAAGTAATTTCTTTATTTGAAGAACCAACAGGAGAATTTCCACATAACCCAGAACCATTACCAGAGAATCTTGGAGCTATTGCTGAAGCTATCAAAACGCAAGGCGCAGATTTAGGGGTTGTAGTTGATCCTGATGTAGATCGTTTGGCTTTTGTTTGCGAAGATGGTACCATGTTTGGCGAAGAATATACTTTGGTGGCAATTAGCGACTATGTATTGTCGCATACCAAAGGCAGTACAGTTTCTAATATGTCTAGCACCAGAGCATTGAGAGATGTAACCGAAAAACATGGTTGCTCTTATGAAGCTGCCATGGTAGGGGAGGTTAATGTGGTAAACACCATGAAAGCAACCAATGCCATAATCGGAGGAGAAGGAAATGGAGGAGTTATCTATCCTGAAGTTCACTACGGAAGAGATGCTTTAGTTGGAATAGGATTATTCTTGACGCAACTTGCAAAAGACGGTAGAAAAGTGTCAGAAATAAAAGCATCTTATCCAGTTTATACGATTTCAAAAAACAAAATTCAATTGACACCGAGCATAAACGTGGATGAGGTTTTGTTAAAAATTAAACAAAAATATGCAGACCAACCTATCATAGACATTGATGGTGTAAAGATAGAGTTGGGCAATGAATGGGTGCATATGCGTAAGTCAAACACAGAGCCGATAATAAGAGTTTATGCAGAAAGTACATCAGAAAAATTGGCAAACGAATTAGGAGAACGTTTTGTTCAAGAATTGGGAGAATTGGCGGGGATTTAGTTATTACAATTATCAATGTAGAAAGATTCATAATTTGGGCGTGCCTTTCGTTTTGAAAAAAAAAACGAAGTCGGGCTATCCACTATATCTCTCAAAAGCTCCTAATAAAGCTTTTGAGAGGATG
>CAMZLL010000087.1 GCA_947311505.1 uncultured Cryomorphaceae bacterium | reverse complement strand
TTTTTTTACTTTTTTGCGTGAGGGATAGGAACGGCATCCTCACGAAAGCTTTTTGGAGCTTTCGTGAGATATAGTGGATAGCCCGACTCCGTTTTTAATAAAAACGAGAGGCACGCCCTACTCCCCCAACCTCAACTATGTAATATTAGGAGTAACAAAAATAAGTGTAAACGGAAAGTATTAAAACATTTGTACTTTAGCAGAAATTTTAACAAAAGCAGAATACAAATATGAATTTTTTAGCGCATATCTATTTATCAGGTGCTGATAATGAACTTATGATTGGAAATTTTATAGCAGATGCGCTGAGGGGTAAACAAACAGAAGTGTATTCTGAAGCTATAAAATCAGGTATAAAATTGCATCGACAGATAGATGAATATACAGATAATCATGACCTTGTAAAACAATGTTATGAACTACTTAAACCCAGTCAAGGTCGTTATGCAGGTGTAATAGTTGATATTAGCTTTGATCACTTTCTTGCAAAAAACTGGAACAACTATCACCCTGTAGATTTGTCTATTTTCTCCACTTCTATATACGATGTTATGGATGCGAACTATGATATACTTCCGCTTCGATTTCAAAAGATGATGCCCAAAATGAGAAAACAAAATTGGCTTTATCAATATCAATATTTAGAAGGCATACAAAAAGCTTTTGAAAGCATAGCAAAAAGGGCAACTTTCGATTCGAATATGGCTACGGCTGTAGAAAATGTAAAAGAGCATTATAGTGAACTGGAGCACAACTTTGAAGTTTTTTTTGAAGATTTAAAACAGTTTGTCAAAGGAAAAGGAGTCGCATTGGTAGCGCATAAATAATTTGCTAATAATTATTTCAGATACTTTTATGCTATTTACTACGTTTTAGTATTTTCGCATTTCAATGATTAAATTAAATTCATATATCTTAATTGCATTTCTGCTTGCAGTTTCTTTTTTAGGGACTGCTCAAATTGATGTACGAAAAAACTTACAAGATTTTGATTCACATAAATTTCATTTTGGTTTTATTTTAGCTTATAACAAAGCGGACTTTTATATTGATAAAAAAATAATTGACCCCAGAATTGATTCTATCATTAGTTTAGATGTAGTTGGTAAATCGGGTTTTGATTTGACTATTGTATCGTCCTTGAACCTTACAGAGACCTTACGACTTCGTTTTTTACCGGGCTTATCTTTCCAAGAACGAGATATCAATTACACTTTTTTTGACCAACCAGATACTACCGAAACTTGGAACAAAACGGTTAGCTCTACATTTTTAAATTTTCCCCTACTTATTAAAATGCGAACCGAAAGAATCGGGAATTTCGCAGCTTATATGATCGTTGGAGGAAAATATAGTATAGATATGCAATCTAACAATAAGGTGGACAATAAGACCGCTTCACTCAAAGATCAGGTTGTAAAAATAAAAAAAGGAGATTATGGAGTTGAAGTTGGGGGCGGCTTTGATTTCTTTTTGGATTATTTTAAATTTGGTGTAGAATTAAAACTAGGGATTGGACTAAAGGACGCTCTTATACAAGAAAACTTAGAATTTTCGGCTCCAATAGATCACTTACGAAGCAAAATATGGACGCTATCCTTCACCTTTGAAGGATAAATCAACATCTTAAAACCTCTCTCAATTTTGATAACAACCTCCTCTATAAAAACATTAGTTATACTAACCTAATTTTGAAATGTACTGAAAAACAAACTATTTAGTGGACTATTTTATAAGCTGTAGTGATGTTATCTAGTATTACAACTTTTAATCCCACATATTAGTAATATGGGCGTGCCTCTCGTTAAAAAAAACGGAGTCGGGCTATCCACTATATCTCCAAAAAGCTCCAAAAAGCTTTTGGAGGATGCCGTTCCTATCCCTCACGCACAGAAAAAACGAACAATCATCATAAGAAAAAGACTGTTTATCCGATAAGAATATAAATCGAACAAAAACCATTTAAATATTGTATTTTAGCTCTTTAAAAGGCATTCAAAACAAATGAAAGACTATTACAATAAAGCAAAGTTTACAGTTACCAAAAATGTGTTCATTTTTATGTGTTTTGCTATGGCGTTATTGACTGTCGTTAACGTTGCAAACAACACTGTAAATGTTATCACTTCCATTAGTGCGTTCGTAATAGCCTCGCTTGTTTTACTATTCTTAACTAAAACCAAGAACTATTTTGCTCCTGCAATATTCGCTATTATATCTGCTTTTGCACTAAATATTTACAATCTTTTTGGAGCTTCAAATTTCGAAAACTACATCGACTTATTCTGGATCCTAAACATTTGCTTATTTGCCTATTTTACTTTGGGAAAAAGAATAGGACACGTTTATTTTGCGCTTAATATCATAGCCGTTTATATAATAAGTATTTTAGACAAACAAGGTTGGGTAACTTTACGTCCTGCATCTAATATTTACGACCTATACGCCTATTTTGACTTAGGAATGAACCTCGGTATTTGCTCTATTTTCTTTGCTTATATTTTAGCTCAATTTCTTACCCAAACAAAAAGAGCAGAAACGGATGCCATTAATATAAACACAGAACTACAAAAACAATTTGATGAAAAATCAATAATGCTAAAAGAAATTCACCATCGGGTCAAAAATAACCTCCAAGTAATTACTAGCTTGCTTAGATTACAACAATATAAAATCGAAGATCCTAAAGCACAAAAGCCATTTCAAGAATCAATCAATAGAATTTCTGCTATGGCATTAATTCATGAGCAAATGTACCAAGGCGATAAGGTAAAGGGAGTTAGCATTGAGTCATACATCAAAGAGTTAGCGCAAAATTTAATATCGAATTATTCGTATTCAAAAACTATAGATTTAAAAGTTTCTTCCACAATTAAAACCATTGATTTAAGTATAATTGTTCCGCTTTCTTTAATTCTAAATGAATTAATCTCAAACTCTTTAAAACATGCCTTTAAAAAAAATGAAAACAATAGAATAGAAATCAGTATTTCGAGTTCGGTTAATAACTCTAAAATGAATCTAATATACCATGATAATGGAACTTGGGAAGCGTATGCAAAACCTGAAAGTTTTGGCTTAGAATTGATAGAGACTTTTACAGAACAACTAGATGGTAGCTATATACTAAATACAGATAATGGAAGCAAATACACCTTTGAATTTAAAATTTAATTACCATTACAGAATATTAACTATACTTCGTTAGTTTACCATTTCGACAAAAAGCATAAAGGGATATCTTAAGCTCTTTAGCATAATCTATTGACAAAGATGAAGGAGCGCTAATAGCAGCCAAAGTTGAAATTTTAGCTCTAAACGTTTTTATAATAATTTCGTAAGATATTCTACCACTTACCAGCATTGCTGATGCTCTATCTATTTGATCGGAATTTAGCATTGCACCAACGCATTTATCAACAGCATTATGCCTTCCAATATCTTCTCTTACTAGGATAATTTCTCCTTTGCTATTAAGTAAAGCAACCGCATGACTACCGCCTGTTTTTTGAAAGTTTTTTTGATAGTCTTTCATTTCCATAAACCCTTTCAACAACTTTGTAAGTTCTATTGAAGCGTTTTTTTTTAATTTACCCTCCAACTTGGGCAAATCAGTTTTACCGCAAATACCACAAGAAGAAAGCGACAAGAAGTTTCGTGCACTTTTATAACCATCTTTGAGCTGTGCATCATCTATGGTTACATACATTGTATCCAGACAATCTTTGTGTGCAGCTTGAAATTGATAAGATGGTGTTGCTGTTTTTTCGAATATATCCTCTGCATAAAGCAAGCCCTTGACCAAGTCGTAATCATCATTTGGGGTACGCATCGTTACCGTAAACGGCTCATCATTAATAACAATACGTAAAGGCTTTTCTATAAGAATATAATCCTCAACATCTGCAACAGCATCTCCTGAATATTTGATCCCGTTATATTTTCTAAAGGATTCCAAAAATAAATATTAACTCAATCCAGAAATAACTCCATTGTTGTCAATATCCATTCCTTCACTAGCAGGAGTAGCAGGCAAACCAGGCATGCGCATCATCACTCCTAAAATAGGAATAATAAACCCAGCTCCAGCTGCAAATTCGAATTCTCTAACATTGACCGAGAAATCAATTGGACGACCAATTAATGAAGGATCGTCAGAGAAGGATTTTTGAGTTTTTGCCATACAAATGGGTAGTTTATCTAACCCCAATTGCTCAATAGCCTTCATATCTTTTAATGCCTTCTTACTATATTCTACACCATTTGCTCCGTATATTTCTTTTGCTATTATATCTATTTTATCGGTTACTGAAAGTTTCCAATCATATAAAGCTTTAAAATGATTATGACCACCTTCAACCTCTTTCACTACTGCTTGAGCAAGATCTTTCATACCTTCTCCTCCACTAGCCCATCCATTAGCAACTACAGCGTTGACATGCATTTTAGCACATTCCAAAATGATATAATCCACCTCTTCTTGCGAGTCTGATGGGAATGCATTGATGGCAACTACAGGGTTCAACCCAAACTTCTTACAGTTTTCTATATGTTTAAACAAATTATCAAAACCTAATTTCACTTTTTCCAAATCGGGTGTATTGTAGGCTTCTTTTGTTGCTCCTCCGTGATGGCGAAGTGCCCTAATGGTAGCGACAAGTACCAATGCTTTAGGTTTTAACCCTCCAGAAACACATTTAATATCTAAGAATTTTTCTGCTCCTAAATCGGCTCCAAAACCAGCTTCTGTAATTACGTAATCAGAAAGTGATAACCCCATTTTAGTAGCCAATATAGTGTTAGTTCCTTGTGCTATATTAGCAAATGGACCTCCGTGAATTATTGCAGGATTACCTTCTAAGGTTTGTACTAAGTTAGGTTTTATAGCATCTTTTAATAAAATTGCCATAGCATTTTCTGCTTTTAAATCTCTTGCATAAATGGGTTCTTTTTGAAAGGTAAACCCTACAAATATATTACCCAATCTAGTTTTAAGGTCAGCAAAATTTTCTGCCATACACAAAATAGCCATTACTTCTGACGCAGGCGTTATATTAAATCCATCTTGACGAGGAATACCGTTTGTAGTACCGCCAAGTCCAATGGTAATATCACGCAATGCACGATCATTCATATCCATTACTCGTTTCCATACAATGGTACGAGGATCAATATTTAGATTCTTTGTTTTACTTTGAATGTTATTATCGATCAATGCAGATAGTAAATTGTTAGCTTTCTCAATAGCAGAAAAATCTCCAGTAAAATGCAAATTAATATCTTCCATTGGTACTACTTGAGCATATCCACCACCAGCTGCTCCACCTTTGATTCCAAACACAGGTCCTAAAGATGGTTCTCGAAGTACTACGGTCGTTTTCTTGCCTATCTTATTCAACCCCTCTGTAAGCCCAATAGAAGTAGTTGTTTTTCCTTCTCCCGCAGGAGTGGGTGTCATGGCAGTAACTAATACAAGATTTGATTTTTCTATTTTACGTTCATCGATAAACGACAATGGCAGTTTTGCTTTGTATTTTCCATACATTTCCATGTCATCTTCTGCAATCCCTAAAGTATTTGCTATTTCCTTGATATGTTGCATTTTTGCCGCTTGAGCAATTTCAATATCAGAATAATTGTGTGTAGTACTCATTCTTTCTAAAATTTTATATATCTACAAGTTTAATGTTTTTTTGTTTGGTTGTATCAAAAAAGGTGTTTTTTCAATAACTTTATGCAACCTGCATTTAAAATATAGTGCTAAATAATCTATTATTCAACCTACTAAAACCTTAAAAAAAGCAGATATAATACCTACTTAACATTTAATAATCCTTCCTTAATTTCGTCCCCCAAAGATAGTGCTTCCCACACGAATCATAGTACTTCCAGAGGCTATTGCAATTTTATAATCGCCACTCATCCCCATTGATAAGGTTGTTATCATTTTACTATCCTTTTGCAAAAGGGTGAACACTGTATTCAATTGCTTAAATTCACGTTGCACTTGGTCTTTATCAGCTGTAAAAGTTGCCATCCCCATTAGTCCTTTAATATTCACATTTGAATATTCATCCTTTTTGGCAACCAATTCTAAAATCTCTTTTTGTTCCATTCCAAACTTAGTCGATTCTTCTGCCACATGCATTTGCAAAAGTACGTCCACTACTCTATTATATTTAGCAGCTTGCTTATTTATCTCTTTCAGAAGCCTTTCGCTATCTACTCCGTGGATTAAGGTTACAAAGGGAGCTATGTATTTAACCTTATTGCGTTGCAAATGACCAATCATATGCCAGGCTATGTCTTTAGGTAATGCGGCATGTTTTTCTACCAATTCTTGAACTTTATTTTCGCCAAAAATTCGTTGTCCACAAGCATAAGCTTCTACTACATCGGCAATAGGCTTGGTTTTAGATACAGCTACCAAAGTCACATCATTTGGTATGTTTTCTTTTATTTCATTAATTGCTTTGCAAATCATAAATACGATTTAACCTATTCTTTTTTCAATCCATTTGAGTAAATCTTCATACACTTCATCTCGATTCGTTTCCTGAAGCATTTCGTGTCGTCCACCAGGGTAAATTCTCAATTCTATATCCTCCATACCTGCTTTTTTATAATTTTCAAAGACCTCTTTAGGTCCTTTTCCAAAATCTCCTACAGGATCCATATCTCCAGCAAATAGATACACAGGTTTGTGCTTAGGAACATCTTGAAAATAGGATGAGGAATTAATCTTCAATACGCCTTGCAATAAATCTGTATAAAATTGTGACGTAAATATTTGCATACAATACGGATCTGCAATGTATGAATCTACAATATCTTCGTCTCTAGTTAACCAATCTTTCTCGGTTCTTCTTGGTTCAAACTTTTTATTAAAATCACCAAATGCCAATTTTGTCATCATTTTGGTTCTGTTCTTTTTCCCCATAACAGACACATTGAGATTGGCCAGAGTTTTCCCAACAGCTCCGAGCAAACCAGGGTGACCAGCAGTAGCTGACAACACATACGCATCGCCAGTATTGGGATAATCTTTGATTAAAGTACGAACTATAAATGACCCCATACTGTGCCCTAAAATAATAATTGGCAAATCAGAATCTTTTCCAAATTCTTCGGTTAAAAGATGTACATCCTTTACGACTCTATCCCACCCATTCTCCATTGCCAATTGACCAACTTTATCAATGTCTCCAGCCGTTTTTCCGTGTCCTCTTATATCTGAAGACCGAACCAAAAATCCGTGCTGATTTAAAAAAGCTGCAAATTCATTGTATCGAGCTGCATGTTCGCTCATCCCGTGTACAATATACACTATAGCTTTTGGTTGTTCACAATCCCACGCATAAGTTGTAAGCGCAGTTCCATCATCAGATTTGAATATATCGTTGGTAAAAAACATCATCTTTATTTATTTTAGAACGAAGATAAAAATAAGAACTGAATGATCGTTGATTTTTCTACTTGTTTCTAAAAAAACAAAATAACATCTAAGAATGTACACATCCCTAACCTTCATGTTTTTGTCATATTTCAACTATTATATGGGGTGTTTTGGATTCAAACAGCTTTTTCAATATACTTTTACTCCGAATTTTAATAATACATCATATTTATGAAATCTGTTTTGTTGACCATCTTCATCATAGGACTTGCTATTAGGGCAACTTCTCAAATTAATTATACTGATATACCCAACATTGTATTAACATCTGAAAATTCTAAATCCAGAAAAACCGCCAATTTAGATATCAATGGCGATGGAATAAATGATGTGCAAATTTTTGCATTAGATACTAATGTTACTGTATTGGGACAAACGGCTAGCGTAACGCTTGTCTCCGCAGAATTCTTTGGAACGAACGAATTAATAGGAGAACACTCTCAACCCACAGGACTAGATCTTTTAAAAGCCACTGCTCTTTCTTCTGGAAATACCATATCAAACACTTCTGACTTTATTAACGCTACAACTTCTACTGGAACTCAAATGTATCCGGGAGCAGTTCTTGCTTCAGATGCTGGCATATACGGAACTTCAGGTTATTTTGCAGATGCTACCAACAAATACATCGGTATCAAATTTGACATTGATGGAGCTTCACATTATGGATGGATATTGGTAGATGTTATAGGCGATGGGGAGCAAATTACAATCAAATCGGTTGCTTATGAAGAAACCCCAAACAAAGCCATAACCATAGTAAATAAAATTGAAGAGGAACTCAACAATTCTAGCATCTATTTTTCACAAAATCATCTTAATATTTTAGGCATAAAAGGAAGCTACAACATTATCATTTACAACTTGCTTGGCACAATCGTACTCAACGATACGTTAAACGATGAATCCTATTTAGATAGCAATAGATTTAGCTCGGGTATATTCTTAGTTCAATTAACCATAGATGGAAATACCATTCTAAGAAAAGTAGGCAGAGTATTTTAAGTTATAAACTCAAAATATTAGGGTTGATAAATAGACTGAAACTCACGAAAGTTTTACCTAAACCAAATTTCTATTGACTTATACCATTAAAGTCAAGGGTAAATTACAACCCCAAAATTATTTCGTTAAAACTACCTTGCACTTGATTTCCCTTATCGTCTTCCAATTTGATAGATCCACAAATAACATTTGAGCTATAGCCATAATCATCAATCGAAATAGTACCTGTATAGATTGTTATCTCTTGTATTTCTTTGGGATTGCCACTTTCTAGGTAAATTTTACCGTATTTATCAGAATTCTGTTTACTTACTTGGTAAACCCCCGGTTTAATTTTATCGTCCTCTACTCCATGCAAATGAAAAAACACCTGCACCGTTTCATTTTCCAAAGTTGCTTTGTATCTTATTTTCAACCCAGCATTATCTCCACTACCAAATCTTGAAACAGTACAAGACACTGCTTTGCATTTGGCTGGAGCGCCATGTATGGTAAGTTTTTGAAGATTGGATTCTCCTGAACATGAAAACGAGGAAGAACTAGTAAGTAGTTTTTTCATTTCTTGGGTTTCTGGTGTAGCACTTGGTTTAGATTGCTGTTTGCCTTCTGTAGTTACAGAAGACTCTGATATATTCTTACTAGAATTACAGCTAACAATAGAAAGCGAAATTAATAATGAAAAAATAATGATAATTTTAGATTTGTTGTTGTGCATAATAAAGTGTATTTGTTTGTTGAACAATACTACGTATTTTTAACCTTACGGTTATCTATTAGTGATGAACATATAAAAAAACAAGATAAAAACACAAAAACTGACTGCAAGACTACAAAAGACAATACAATTTGCGAGAAGGATAGAAACAGCATCCTCCGATAGATAGTATCTAGTCGGAGATACAGTGGATAGCCTGATGTGAGGAAACGAACACTCGCCCAAAAACTAAAAAACATGCATATATATTTACGTCTTACGATAAGTTGACTAAATTTGCAAACGTGAATTTTGGAACTGCGGCATATTATACACTTGGGTGCAAACTTAACTTTTCGGAGACCAGTACTATTGCACAATCATTAAACAAAGAAGGCTTTGCAAAAGTTCCCTTTGAAGATGGAGCCGATGTATATGTCATAAATACATGCAGCGTAACAGAAAAAGCCGACAAAAAATGTAGAAACATCGTCCGAAAAGCCCTTAGCTACAATCCCGATGCTTTTGTGGCTGTGATTGGCTGCTATGCTCAATTAAAACCCAAAGAAATATCAGAAATTGAAGGAGTAGATATCGTATTAGGCGCCAATGAAAAATTTAACATATCAGATTATTTAAAAGACCTAAAAAAGAACGACTCCACCCTCATTGCAAACCAAGAAATCAAACACACAAAGGAATTTGTACCCGGATATAGCATAGGAGATCGCACTCGTTCGTTTTTGAAAGTGCAAGATGGTTGTAATTATTTTTGTGCATTTTGCACCATTCCCCTCGCCAGAGGAAGAGGGAGAAACACCACCATAGCCGCTACTGTGGCAAAGGCAAAAGAACTAGCAAATACCACCGTAAAAGAAGTAGTACTTACGGGAGTAAATATCGGAGATTTTGGATATGGCACAGACGAAAATTTCTTTCAGCTCATTCAAGAATTGGACAAAATAGAGGGCATCGAACGATTTAGAATTAGTAGCATTGAGCCCAATTTGTTGACCGATGAAATCATTGATTTTGTGGCGAAAAGTAACAAGTTTGTACCACATTTCCATATACCTATGCAGAGCGGTAGCGACCTGTTGCTCGAGCGCATGCGAAGACGATACAACACCAGCTTGTACAAAAGTAGAATCGAAAAAATAAGAACAGTAATGCCCAATTGCTGTATCGGAGTAGATGTAATAGTAGGCTTTCCTGGCGAAACCGAAGATGAATTTCTAAAAACCTATAACCTCCTCAACGACTTGGATATTTCGTACCTTCATGTCTTTACCTACTCCGAACGAGACAACACCACAGCCCTTCGGATGGACGGAGTTGTACCGCCACATATTCGCAAAGAACGCAATAAAATGCTGTCCATATTATCCTCCAAAAAGAAGCGTGCCTTTTATCAATCACAAGCACAGAGAGAAGAACGTGTATTGTTTGAACGAAATGAGGAAAACGGGATGATGTTTGGTTTTACAGCTAACTATGTAAAAGTAAAAACGATGTACAATCCCACTATGGTCAATCAATCTACGGACATAAAATTGATAGAGCTAGATAGAGACGGAGTATATAAAATAGAATTTGTAGAAACCAAAATGGAAACCAAAGCATTATTGCATTAAAAAAAGGTTAGTATTCACCAAATACACTTCTACAATTTAGATTCACTTATTTTTAATAACTATCTAAATTTGGGCGTACCCCAACGGGTCGGGCTATCCACTAGATCTCCCAAAGCTCCAAAAAAGCTTTAGGAGGATGCCGTTCCTATCCCTTACGCAAAAAAAAAACAACCGTACAAAACCTACCTCCTTCTCCCTATACTTCACTAATTTTTCAACAAAAGAGAAAATAAATGGAACTAAAAACGGCACAACAACCGAATATTGTTAAATTTGCTACCCAAAATTGAGAATAAATAACTTTATATATGTCAAAAACAGTAGATATTTTAGGAGCAAATGGTGAATCTTTATTGAATCACACTTGTAATACAATTGGTAAAGATATGCTTCACTTACCAGGTGAAGATTTTATTGACAGATGCTTTGGTCCATCTAACAGAAGCCCTCAAGTATTGAGAAGTCTTCAAGCTCTATATGGCAATGGAAGATTAGCAAATACAGGATATGTATCTATACTACCAGTAGATCAAGGAATAGAACATTCAGCAGGCGCTTCATTTGCACCCAACCCAATCTATTTCGACCCCGAAAACATAGTCAAACTGGCAATAGAAGGAGGATGCAACGCAGTAGCATCTACATACGGTGTACTCGCATCAGTGAGTAGAAAATATGCACATAAGATTCCTTTCATAGTAAAGTTAAATCACAACGAGTTATTAACCTATCCAGCAGAATTTAGTCAGATAATGTTTGGCAGCGTAGAAGAAGCCTGGAACCTTGGAGCAACTGCAGTAGGAGCAACCATCTATTTTGGTAGCGAAGACAGCAACAGACAGATAATAGAGGTTTCGCAAGCATTTGAAAGAGCTCACGAATTGGGGATGGCTACTGTTTTATGGTGCTACCTAAGAAATTCTGGCTTCAAAAAAGATGGTGTAGATTACCACGTAGCTACAGACATTACCGCACAGGCTAATCATCTTGGAGTAACCATGCAAGCAGACATTATCAAACAAAAACTACCAGAAAACAATGGAGGATATACTGCTATTGACTTTGGAAAAACACATCCTAAAGTTTATAGTGAATTGACTACAGATCATCCGATAGATCTATGCAGATACCAAGTAGCGAATTGCTATATGGGAAGAAACGGATTAATCAACTCTGGTGGAGCATCCACAGGAGACGGACAATCAGATTTGACACAAGCAGTAACCACTGCTGTAATCAATAAACGAGCAGGCGGTCATGGATTAATATCAGGTAGGAAAGCATTCCAAAAAGACATGAAAGACGGTGTAGCTTTACTTAAAGCTATTCAAGACGTGTATCTAGACGAACAAATAACAATAGCTTAAAAAAAGTCCCTCAAAAAAAAGATTATAAATGCTACCATTTATAAAGAAAGGTAGCATTCCACTAAAATAAATTATTATGAGTTGGTTTACTCGAAAGATGAAGGGTATAGTTACCCCGACTAAAGAAAAAAAAGAAACACCAGACGGACTTTGGTACAAAACTCCAGAAGGAGAAATAATCGAAAAGAAAGAGCTTGAAGCCAATCTTTTTGTGACACCCAACGAAGGGTTTCACGAACGAATAGGCTCAAAAGCATATTTTACTATCATCTTTGATAACAACAAATTTAAAGAATTGGATAAAGATTTATCTTCAGGCGATCCTTTAAATTTTGAAGATACTAAGAAATATACCGATCGTATCAAAGCTTCTCAAGAAAAAACAAAACTTACCGATGCCGTTAGTTGTGCTTACGGAAAAACATCTGGTACTCCAATTGTAGTAGCTTGTATGGATTTTGCTTTTATCGGAGGATCGATGGGATCAGTTGTTGGAGAAAAAATTTCGAGAGCAATTCAATATGCCATCAAAAAGAAATGTCCGTTTATGATGATTTCTAAATCTGGAGGAGCACGAATGATGGAAGCAGGGTTTTCGTTGATGCAAATGGCAAAAACATCCGCTAGACTTACCCAGTTGGCAAATGCCAAATTACCTTACATATCTTATATTACCGACCCTACTACTGGAGGCATCACCGCTTCATTTGCAATGCTAGGAGATATTAATATAGCAGAACCCAAAGCCTTAATAGCCTTTGCAGGTCCCCGAATAGTAAAAGATACCGTAGGTAAAGATTTGCCAGAAGGATTTCAAACCAGCGAGTTTTTATTAGAGCATGGATTCTTAGACTTTATCATTGATAGAAGAGAAATGAAAGATAAGTTAGCACAAGTGATACGATTGTTTGGTAGTTAATAATATCTAAAAATGGAAGTACAACTAAACGGTCAAGATTACATACAATTAAACAACTTACTCAAAGCATTGTCTTTAGTGGGTACAGGTGGCGAAGCCAAAATGAGAATCTTAGACGGAGAAGCTTTCCTTAATGGAGAAGTATGCGAAGTCATCAGAAAAAAACTATATCCTGGAGATGTAATAGAATTTTCTGGAGAAGAAATAATTATTAAAGAGTAGCAGCAACTTCGTTTATTTGATCAGTACTCAACTACCAACTTAACCCTGCCGACTTCACCAGTTTCAAGCCGAACCTTTATACCATGATGATGATTTGGAGACTTAGTTAATATCCTCTCCACAAAACCTTCTGTTAATTCTCCGCTACGTTGGTGCTGTTTTTGCACGATTTCTACTTCAGAACCTATTCTTATATTTTTTCTGATTGTACCATCTGTATTGTGTTCCATATTTTTTATATTTTTAACCAATGATAAAAGTAACACCAATTGTGTATTTTAAATCTCTATTCTCAATATTCTTATTGACAATCTTTGGTTTAATTAGCGTTAACGCACAAAACCTTCCTCAACAAAGAGCCACAGATTGGTCTATAGTAGGAGCAGAATGCACAAGCTATACCGACACAATTTTACTTTCTACTTTAGGAATAGACGCTACAGGAGGCACAGATTGTAGTGCTATTATTGTATCTTCTTTTGCTAATCTTCCGACATCAGGAGGTGTAGTAGTGTTTCCTAATGGAACATTCAGAATAAACTCAAGCATAAACATACCAGATAACATTCAATTATTGGGGCAGGGAGCAGCTAATACAATACTCAAATTTGATTTAGGAGGTAGCGGTCATTTATTAACTTTGACTGGTGCTATCGCTACTCAAAATGACACATTACTTTCTTCTGCATTAAAAGATTCTCATATGCTATCTATAACAGATGCAAGCATATACAACTCTGGAGATATCATAAGAATTAGAGAAAACGATGCAGGAAGAATAACCTCCTCTTGGGCAAGTAACACAATAGGGCAAATTGTAAGAATTGACAGCATAAACACCATTACAAATACGCTATTCATTAAGCAACCTATACATATCGATTTTAATAGTGCCAACTACACCCGAATTCAAAAAATAACTCCCGCAGAAAATATCAAAATAAGTTGTTTGTCTCTTATAAGAGATGACGCTACTAGCGGGCAAACGTCTAATATTTATATGAGTTATGCCTATAATTGTAAACTTGAAGGAATAGCATCTTACAATTGTAACAATGCTCATGTGGCGATGAATAATTCGTTTAACAATGCTGTGGAGAATTCTTATTTTGAAGATGCGCATTCCTACGGAGCAGGAGGGCAAGGATACGGTGTAACTGTTCAAATTACTTCGTGCGACAATCTAATTCAAAACAATATCTTTAATCATCTCAGACATTCTATGTTGCTTCAAGCCGGTGCTAATGGCAATGTTTTTGGGTATAATTATTCACTCAATCCGTATTGGACGGGTGTTAGCCTTCCGGCAGCTTCTGCTGGAGATATGGTCTTACATGGCAATTTCGTTTTTCTCAATCTATTTGAAGGTAACATTTGTCAAAATATAGTTATCGATGATTCGCATGGTAGTAACGGACCTTACAATACTTTTTTTAGAAATAGAGCGGAACTATACGGCATCTTCATGAACAACTCCCCCGCCAGCGATGCGCAAAATTTTATTGGGAATGAAATTACCAACTCTGGTTTTCTTCTTGGAATGTACAACCTTTCTGGGACAAACCACTTTGAATTTGCCAACAATCACAACGGAACAATAAAACCAAGTGGCACATCCGCACTTTTGGACACTTCTTATTATTTACAAACACAACCTTATTTTTGGGATTATAACACCAGTTCTAATCCAACTACCTCAACTACCTCAACTACCCCAACTACCCCATTTCCTAACATCGGATATCCTGTACCTTTTGATTCATTCAAAAATATAGCAAATCAAAATTATTCTGCGGGCGCTATTACATCTTGTCACATAGATACATTGGATATTTATAAGAAAATATGCCCAAACGCAAGCACTCAATTTCTTGGAAACAACTACGACACATCTGGAATATTCACTTCCTATTTTGAAAATGGCAACTGTGATATTTTTTATAAATTGCATCTTTCAGAGCATCAAATATCAGCTATCACTTGGGTAAATGATACATTGGTAATAGCCAACAGTGGACAATCTTATGAATGGTTTTTAGATGGTAATTCTATTGGCAATACTACAAATGCTGTACAACCACTTTCTAACGGAAATTATGAAGTAGCTGTAACGTTTTCCGATAACACAACCTGCTATTCTGACGTATATGCGTTGACTAACCTAGGTCTAACAAGATTAAATACACCCCAAATAAACATATCGCCTAATCCGTTCGATTCTAATATCAACATACTATCTACGAAACCCATAAGTGTTTCTATCTATACGCTCAACGGACAATTGGTTTATACCTCTGAACAAGAAAAAAGACATCACAATCTAGCATTAAAGTTATTAACTGCTGGCATTTACATTCTTAAATCAAAAGATGAAAATGGTACAGTTGTGTATTCTAAAATAGTTAAGACAAACAATTAAAACTAAACAAAAACCAATATAAATTAGTCCAATAAAGTATGTGAATTTGAAAATAATAAAATTATTACGCCATAGCAAAGACAATAATTTCATCTAATTTTGGTTTATCATTTTACATCAAATTAATAACTACGATGCGCACTCCTTTTCTAATCCTTTCTACTTTTTTGTTTTTGGTTTCATCTTGTAGAAAAGATGCTCCAAACAAACCCAAAGGAAGTACTAACACAATTCCCATTTATAATCAAGCTTATCAAGAAAACTGGGAAGCCGATAAACTAGAAGATATTATAGTAAATGCCCATAATGGATATGTATTGATAGACCCTTTCGAAAACAATGCTCATACAAAAATAGTAGAAATTAAAGCCAATGGAAATGAAGTTGGAGGTTATATTAGTATTGGGACTGGTGAAGATTGGAGAGCTGATTATAACAACCTAAAACCTTACTTAGTAAATAAACAATGGTCTAAATGGAAAGGCGAGTATTTTGTAAATGAAACCACAACAGGTATTGTAGATGTAATGAAAGCTAGAATTGATAAAATGGCAGCTTGGGGTTGTGACTGGGTAGAATTTGACAATATGGATTGGATGTATGACGATAAAAATCGGAATAAATATAAATTTAGTGTCACCACTGCACAAGACGAAGCATATTTTAATGAACTTTGCGATTATGTACATCTAAAAGGGATGAAATGTATGGCAAAAAACCATGTTATCAATGCCGAGAATTTTGACGGTGTCCTTTACGAATCCTTTAAACGAGATAAAGACTGGTGGGATCATGCTGGTGCTCAACATTTCCTTGATGAAGGAAAATTAGTAATCGTCAATCATTATAAAGAATATCGTTGTAATAAAGTATATCAAGAATACATCGACCTTTATAATGATGATATTTGTTTTATTTGTGAAAGTGCCAAAGAGAAGAAATACATTCACTATAATAAATAATACCAAAATAACATTGGCTTGATTCACCTCCAACTTTTGGGATATATTCACATTTCTCTCTCGGCTAACCACCTAATACCATTACAGCATATAAAATAGTTCACCATAGCAGACCTCTTATAATGCAGCGATTATAAATCTACAAAGGTCTTGCATATACTTTACCGGTGTAATAAAAGTCTGATGAATGATGCCTATCTGATGTACAAAATTCTGAGTAGTCTTGAATCATCAATAACATAACCTCAACTTTATCCATAAACAATTCTTGGTCCCGATTTTTTACTCTTAACAAAGCATACCTCTTATGGCAATCTTGTACAGAAATTTCATGTTCAAATTTTATGAGCACCCATTCATTATCGTCTTGAACAGTGACATAATCAACAACAGTAACGACAATAGGCAATTGGGCTCCAACATAAGGATTTGATTTCGCTGCAAATAATTTGTACTTTTTATTTAAGTAATTAATTTCTGAACTAATTTTTCCTCCGCCAGAAAAAAACTGTCCCACTAAATAATTGAATGTAAATTGGTTTACAATTCCTGGCTGGATACTAATACGAGAAAACATAAAGAACAAATAAATTGATGAAAATAAAACAATCATAATATTTGTAATTAACAGATAATTCGCTCTATGATACCCAAACTCTATCCCTATAATAAAATACATTGCTAAAAACACGACAAATAAGCCAATCAAAAAAGTAAAGCCATTTTGCCTAATAATGGTATTGGAATCTCTATGTACAATATTGGAAACATTGATTACATTGTTCATCATTAGAATAAAAATATGAATTGATAAAAAGTAAATCACAATTGCAACCAAACTTCTAAATATATGGATATAATAATCATAAGCTCCATGTAACGTTGCCGCTATTAATACCCCTATTAAAATAGAAATGCTCCAATGCAATGAAATTCTTTTTGTTCTTGATAAAAACAACATATATCCAATGGTAGCTGAACAAGCCACGTGTACAGCTATGCACATGGTAGATCTCACAAAAATCAGGTTATAGTCTTGGGAATTGATATAAATCAAATTTTCAGAAAAAGCAAAAGCCAATGCAGAAACGATTGGCAACATAATGAAATGCACAGATCTTTTGAAGTTCTTTTTGAATAGAAAATAAGTAATTAACCAAGGTATCATCTTAACGACTTCTTCTACTACACCGATAACTAAAAAATTATATCCAAAATCAATTTTAGTCCAATGAATTCCTATTTTTGGTAAAAACCACCAAAAGAACTCTGATATAGGATAGACAAAACCCGTAAATAAAGAACTAAATATAAATAATGCTATTATAATTTTCCATTTTTTATGCGTTATAAATAGCAGTTTGAATAAAAACAAAAGCCAAACTAAGATGCCAATTATAACTCCTAAATAGCCTAAAATATCAGCACTTAAGTAATCATGAAATAATATGTTGTAGCTATACCAGCCGTAGGCACCATCTTGTAGAAAAATGGCACTTTTATAATTAAATGGCAAATGCTTAAAAACAACAGGGTGATAAGCCAATGATTTAAAATGAGCTAAGTCTCCAACACTCAACCACATTGATTTCAAATAAGACATTACTAATGGGGCAAAATCTGAATTTGAAAGGGCTTTTATGAAATGATATTCAGCGTTGGAATAGTCTTTTTCTTGTTCTAATGCCAATCCTTTGGCTACATAATACAACGCTGTAGTGGTATCTTTAACTTCTGAAACATCATACCCTTCAAAAACGCTCAATCCAGATCTTGCAAAGGCGATGAATGACATTTCAATAGCAAAATCTTTATGAGCCGCATCGTTTTCATAAGTTTCCTTATAAAATTTAGACAAATCAAACAAGCGAGAACGTACACTCCAATAACTATAAAAATCTAAGGCTTCAATGTTTACTTTTGCATTAAACGGAAATCGAACTAGACCATACGTGTATAAATGATCTCCTGCAGCATAGTGACTGTACCCATTATAATTAACCTCTCGTTTATCAAAGTTACCTAGCTCATCCTCAAAAATATAATTAACAAACACAAAAGGTGTTAGTATCAAAACAACTAAAAGAACTAAATGCTTGGCATTCTTCTTAAAATAATGTTCTGGATAAAACCTAAAAGCCTTAAGGTCATTAGTCTTATAAAGCAAATAAAACCAACTAGCCATCCAAAGAAAGACAACCGTTATATGAATTGCTTTTTCCAACTTTTGCTTACTTCATTTTATTCAAAAGATCTTTAGCAGCATCTTTGTGTAAAGTTATGGTCATCATTTTAAGTTTTATATAATCTTCATGCATAAAATAATACCCAAATTGATCGCAAGATGGCCCGCAATTACGAGATCCTGAGCCGCTATCTTTTATCAAAAACCATGTAGCTCCATCTACTACTTGATACCCAACTACGTGCATGGCGTGATCGTCTGTGGTAGCTCCATTAGAAAATCTCATCTGACGTGCGTATTCGTTGATATGAGCAGATGAAACATCAAAATCTGGAACTATAGCTACTTGTTCGTACTTATCAAAACCAACCTCTGATACATCTCCTCCAATAGCTATGCTGTAGCCTTCTTTAAGTCCTTTTTTAATAACCCCAATAAAGTCTTCTAAAGGCACATTGTTATAATCATTGCTTCTCCACCAATTATCTGGCACATCATATACCGCTTTGGTATAGTAGGGATATTGCATTAAGCTCATAAAGTTCACATATTCGTGAGTTGGTAATTTTATATAATCATTGAGATATTCTAACGGTGTCATGGTTTTACCTTCTACGGTAACTTCAGTAGGGATTTCGCCCATGTAGTGGGTTAAAATTGTTTTTACGGTACTTACAACTAATTCTGAATTCCAAGCATTAGCTTTTTTAACTCCTTTGAGATAATCTTCTATTTCCTCAAACATTGATTCATGGTTGTAAAACGTTTGTCCTTTGAGCATTCCTGTATAATCCTTAAAGGGAACGGCTCCATAAATTGTCATAATTTTAGCAACAGCATTGGTTTCCGAACCTTCGCCTAGATTCATTTTCCCTCTGTGTTCTACAAAATATTTTGCTCGTTCTACATATTCCCAATATACTGTAAACATTTCTGAAATATCTGCTTCTTTACCTGTAATTCTTTTTATTTCAGATTCAAAAAATGAAGAAGTTGAAAAACACCAACACGTACCAGTATTTCCCTGAGAAATCGGTTTTCTATACCATACCGTTTTATATTTGGATATATCTTTTGGATAAGTTGCCTTTGAATGATCTATCGTAAGCGTCAAATGTTCCTTATTTTCTTTTTTAGAAGATTCATAATCTTCTACCCCTTTCATTATTGTATTATTATAATACTTACTCTCAATGTTTTTAAACACTGCTTTATCTTGCGCTACTATGCTTACTGTTGAAAGCAGTATAGTACCTATAAATACTTTACCAAAGAATTTCATTGTTATTTAAATTTTAGATTGTTGTAAAAGTAATCAAATAATAGACACAAAATAAATGAGTATAATCAAGTTTGATTATATTCGTTTTAAATTCTTGTTATTAAGGGCTCTTCTAAAAACTCAATGACCATTTCAAAAACTGCACTTTTTTTTTCTCAATACAGGAGGTTATCATTGCTATTTGAGTAAAATGACATGACCTTCTTTTCTACCTTTATTTCCATGCACATCTTTATATTTAATCAGATACAAGTAAGCATCGTTTTGGGACATGAGTCCTTTATAAGTACCGTCCCAAGGTGTGAACGATTGGGTTTCATAAATAATCTGTCCCCAACGATTAAAAATAACAAACGAAAAGTCTTCTTCCGTAATTCCAAAACCTTCAAAAAAGAACGTATCATTGATACCGTCATCATTAGGTGTAAATGAATTAGGGACATAGATACTAACTTCTGGTGTAATGCGAACTACTTGCGAATATTGATTGGAACAACCATTTGATGCAATAGCTGTAAGCGACACATCATACGTTCCTGAATCCAGAAAAATGTGAGAGGGTTCAAATTCATAATTATAAACCCCCGGCATAAATTCCCAAGTGTAACTTGATGCTCCACTAGATAAATTGGTGGTATTTATAGCCCCATAATACATATCTACTATAAGTGTGTCTAATTCAAATAAAGCAACAGGACTGGTCAAAACTGAAAGATTAGTCTCAACAATACTATCGCAGCCAAGAGTAGTTGAATAATGATCAAAATAAGCTCCTTGTATCCATTGATATTGATTGTCTAGAAATACACTATCTCCATCGCAAATGGTTATAGCATTGTTGGAATAATACGAGCTATTAATGATAAGAGTGGTGGCGATAATACTATCGCAACCACTAATGGAATTTAAGGTATCTACAAAGACACCTGCATTGTGTTGAAATGCTCCTTGCACAAACAAACTATCATTGTCACAAATAGAAGTAAAAATAGTTTGATTATAAACGGGTAATATATTTAATGTAAAGATTACTACGCTATCGCAACCTTGGATGCTTGTATAATATTCGGTATATATTCCTGCTGCATTTTCAAAATTTTGAAAAATAAATAAGCTATCTCCATCGCATATATCAGAACTTAAATGGGTAAAAATAGTGTCCAAAACCAAAAGATTCGAAACAATCAAGCTATCACAACCTAAGTAAGTTGATAATGTGTCTATATAAATCCCTGTTTGATTTTGATAAGCATTCTCAGCAAATAAGCTATCGCTACTACAGATGGTAATATTATAATTGGTCTGAAATATAGGATCGACCTGTAAGTTGGTTTGCACAACGCTATCACACCCAATAACACTGGTAAAAATATCAAAATAAATACCTGTAATTGTCTGATATCCCCCTCCAAATAAAACGCTATCTCCTTCGCAAATAGATTGATTCAAAAAAGTCGTATCTGAAAACGTAATAGTAGTAGTTATAATACTATCGCAAGTATGAATGGTTTGTAGAGAATCAATAAAGACTCCATCTGAATGTTGATAACTTCCCAATATCAATACACTATCACCTGCACATAAAGAAACGGATACTTGACTATTAAAAGCGGGAGTAACAGTAACCAAAACACTATCAGTCAAACTACTGCAAAAGGAATTGGAAAAATTGATATAATAATATCCCGAAAATAACGGTGTCACATTGTTTAATGTAGCATTTTGAGAAATTGAAGTATAAGAATTTGGGCCAGACCAATTGTATTGACCAAAATTAGTAGGAGCAACATTGAGGCTTATATTTTCACTCTCGCATGCCGTTATTTGCGATATACTCACACTAGGGGTATCCATCTCGATAACATGTACTTCTAATGGAACGTCAAGCACTTCCAAACAATTATTTAGATTATTGGTCGCCAAAACAGTAACCTCATGATCATCGGAAAAAAGCCCATAAGTGAATGTATTTAATGGAGAAAAAGTCTGAATAACAACGCCATCAACCAAAAATTGATATTGTTGACCGCCAGCAGCAGTAAAAATAACATTACTACCCTCACAAATAGTATCGGCTGTAGCAGTCATAGTAATAGTAGAAGGTGGAGGAGCATTGGATATTGTAACCGCTACCGTATCGAAAGTGATACAAGGAGAATAACCGAGTGTATATTCAAATTCATACGTACCTGAAGGCAAACCAGTAGTAGAAAAATAAGCTATGTTATCCAGTTCGCTTAGCATCGTTACAGAGGCAGGACCACTTATTTGTTCCCAAAGATACGCACCTGAATTAGCAGATGAAAAAGTAGAAAGATTACCATTTAAAGTGACTACATTACAGTTAACTACAAAATCAGGTCCTGCATTGGCAGAATCTAAAACCTGAAACCCAATAGATACTGTGTCAACTAAAGTATCTCCGGAACAAGGGTCTATGGCATGCCAAATAAAATCATTTTGTGACGGTAATCTCATACCAAATAATGCATCTGGAGCATACGAATGATTGGGGTTAATATCGCCACAAGTAGCCACACTGTTAGGAAAATAAACAAATATATTTCCATCATCTGCTCCATCAAATGGCACACAAGGATTATCAAACACCCATTCGTTACCATTGTCACTTATGACACTCCACCAACTAGAATGAGAACCGTAAGGTATGGGAGGATTACCAATCTCAATAGAACCGGTAGCATGCCATACAAAATCTCCAGTAGCATAAGAATGACACGTGTACGAATCAGGTCCTGCATCTATAACAATAGGAAGAATTCTTTCTATATGCATAATATCATACCATTTACATCCAGATAAATTGTGCGTAACCTCTAATCTTATGGTATAAATACCTTGATCTACTGTTAATAACAAAGCTGAATCGGGCACAGTAGGATCAACAAAAGAAGCGGACGTTGTTAATAAAGGCATCCAAACATTCCCTACCCTATGAACAACTTCCCAACTATAAGACAAATCAGGATGTAAACTCGATGTAAACATATCAGGATCAATTAATTGATGTAAGAGTAACGTATCCTTGCATGTTGTAGCCCAAAAAACCTCCACAGGATCTTCTAAAGACGCTAAATGCGAATACGCAAAATCAACGTCTCTTAAGAAAATCGTAGTGGTATCTTTTAATGTGTCCATAACGTTTGTTATAGGATTTAATTTTAAATTGTGCCATATAAAAGATACAGTATCTATGGCGTTTCTAAAGTAAAAACGAGCATCTGCTGCACTTGCAGAACTATTAGCCGGATAGCCACAACTACCAACAGTTACCTCACTAAAAACATCTCCCTCATCAAAACCGTCATAAGGCACACATGCGTTTGGAAAAATCCACTCCGTACCATTTTGCCTAATCATACTCCACCAACTTGGAATGCCGTAATGGTTCAAAATAATATTATTTGGAAAAGCAGACATATCATAAGCTCGATATATGTTAGCGCTCTCATCAATTAAAAGAGGTGGGTCATTATTTTCCAAAGAGCAATCTGTTGGAGGGTTACCAAAGGCACAATCAGAAATAATAACGTGTACAGAATCCGCCCATTTACAATTAGAAACATTATCGGTCACTTCAACCATTATAGTATAATACCCAACCGTATTACTGATAAACTTCAATGAATCTGAAACTCCATTATTTAATAATGTTAGCCCTCCATTGTTAGGCATATAACTCCAATTAAAAGAAAGATTGGGGTCATTTTCTAAAATTCTATAGTCAGGATCAAGAGTTTGAAAAATAAAAGCAGAATCACCTACACAAATTTCTGTGAAAGGATCTTCTATCAAATCTATATCATTAATTATAACTTCTACAGAATCTTTTAGAACAATAAGATTATTGCATTCATCATATTTTTCTAAATTCCAAATAAAAATGACTGTATCTCGAGGATTTCGAAAATTAAATTTAGGCCCATTTGAATTAACTCTATATAGTTCTGGAGTACCACAAGGTGTGGAAATCATATTAACAAACACATCTCCTTCATCGTAACCATCACCAGGATTGCAACCATTTGGGAATCTCCAAATTGTACCATTTTCTCGAATCATTGTCCAATACGGAATTAAGTTATACGTCATCATATCAGCATTATCTAATTCTCCTATAACTTCAACTAATCTAGAGTTTGGTGAGGCGGGACCATTGACTGTGTTGCAAATATTTAAAGGCGCTATTGTGGCTATATTAAACATTGCTATCCAAGGTAAATCATTTACGGTAATTATTACGGTATCTGTAACGGTTGTACTTCCTTGTGTAAAAGAGTAATAAAATTCATACTCTCCAGCTACAAAACTATGCTGACCACTACCAACAATACCAGTGCTAGTAGCATTTGGCGTTAGAAAAGTTAGTAACTCTGGATTATTTGAGGATTGCCCCCAACTGACTGTAACTCCAGAAGGCGGGGTATTTCCTGTTAACGTGAAAGGTTCTTTTATACAATTATAACTACACATATCGTTGGAGCCATAATACTCGATTACCGGATTTAAAATCGAATTATTGGAAGCCGAAAGACGTACATTATCGATAAAAACATAACCAATAGCCGTTGCTACTGCTCCACAATCTGCACCTCCAATTACTAAATACTGAAAATCTTCTGTTGGTGTAAATGTGATTGAAAAACTTTGAAAGGTGGTTGTTATTAAATTAAAATTTACAGAGCCCAATTGAGTTGCGGTAGTACTATTTGAATTTAACAAACAATAATCAAAATGAGATGCGGGCACATTTCCGTTATAACCATAAACAGCAAGATCTACTTCTAAATCATCAGAAGAATTATGACTAGATCTAGCAAGATCAATAGTTATGGTATAAGTAGTTCCCGTAATTAAGTCCACTTCTTGACCTATATATTCTCTATATTTATTATCTAAGGAATTGGCTTCAAAATAATTCAAATAAAGCCCGCCCCACTTGCATCCATGAGAAGCTTGATTAGATGCTGATGTTACGATATTAGTTAATGATGAAAAGCCTGTAAAGACACATGCGTTGGTATTGGAAAAATAATCAGCTGTAGAAACATTTGAGGGTAACATATTTTCCCAAGAGTTAGTAACAGCACCAAATTGCGAATGACTGGGAACAAGATTGACAACGCATCCAGAGTTGAGCTCAAAGGATGAATTTACGAAACCTACATTTTGACTTATTGCAAAATGCATCATAAAAACAAATATAACAGTATAAACAGGTTTAAACATCATCTCCATATTAACGAACACTCCAAATATAGTTGCTTAAAAAGGAACAAAAAAATATCAATTAAAATAAATATACTTATTTTTGTGTGTAATGTATTTTGGACATGAAAAAATAAAAGGATTAGAGGATACTAGAATCAAGGATTTTTGGCAATGGACGTATTCGGACTTATTGATTAGTAAAAATCGAGATGACGTAGGTTTATTTCTTGTTGCCAATGCACTTGATTTAACGAGAATGCCTAGAATCAATTGGGGTAAAATAGACCTTAGGTATAGAAAGAAAAAAATAGCGGTTCGCACGAGTGGCTACATTCAAAGCTGGAAGCAGAAAAAACCAAAACGTATTTCATTTGATATATCACCAAAAAAGGGAATTGATGCCAAGAAAGAGGATTCTATGACGTTTAGAAATAGAGATGCAGAAATTTATATCTTTTGTGTCTTAGTGGAAAAAGATGTAAAAAAAATAGATATTCTTAATCTGGAACAATGGAACTTTTATATTGTCAGAGCAAGTACGTTAGACGAATACTACCCGAATAATAAAAAATTAAGCATACGACCGTTGAAACAATTAGCCGGTCCACTAAAGCAAGACCGTATTAAGGCGAACTTAGATATTCTTATTGATCTTGAGTTAACGGAGAAAATGGTTTTATAACAAATGGGCTGCCTATCTTTCGATAAACAGCCCTTCTTTTTTGCTATTTTATTTTGTGAGTTTTGAAATTGGATTTTTTAGTCCTTCATAATCTGTTACTTCCATTTTTATAGAGCCTACCATTATATTTGCTTTTGCCAATAATGGAATTTTGTTTTCATCGTCTGAAATCCATACGGATAAATCTTCTTCGTTTTTGAATATTCTACCTGTTTGAATAATTGGGCAAAATTTCATACATCTGTATTTACCACTTCTAATTTTAATATTTTCTTTTCCTAAATATTTAATTTTCAATGGGTAAACTTCTCCATCAACAAAGGAATTGAATTCAAATATATCTCCTTCTTTGGCATTACTAAAGTCAATTGTTCTAGCGTAATAGTATGATGAGATCATATCTTGCACATTCGTAGGAACGTCATATTTTTTGGTACCATCGCTAACTTTTTGTTTGTGTTGAAAAAAGGTATAATCTTGATTGATTTCTACGCCTCCTTCGTACACTCTACGGATAAACATCCAAGGGAACATACCTTCTTCATCTAAGTACGTCTCGTATCTATCTTGAACTTTAAAAAACCAGTTAAATGTTCCTAGGCTTCTCCCCTCTCCTACTATATGTAACAAACTGCGTCCATTGATTTTCTTTTTAGAAGATTTGACTTCAAGTACAGCTTCTCCTGCATCTACAAATCCGTAATGCATCCTATAGGTAAGTTTCTCTCCTACATTGAAAGATTGATTGTTTACTTTTCTAAATTCAAAGGCACTTGCTGTGCTTTGAAGATCATATATTCCTGTGGTACTTGCACTTAATGCTCCGGTCAATAAAAGTGCGATTGATATAAATAAAGTTTTCATAGTTACTTGTTTTAAATGTTAGTACGCTTCATAAAACAAGTAATGTGCCAAATTAAAGTATTAAGACTATTGTGCAATTAGAAGCTTGCTATGAGGGTGACCTCGTTTAATCACCTTCTTGGACATCGCAAAGATTAACACACTCATTACCAATAGGTAAATCATTTATAAATTTTTATTCTAGCCTAGAACTTA
>CAMZLL010000086.1 GCA_947311505.1 uncultured Cryomorphaceae bacterium | reverse complement strand
TGTCTTTTTGAATGTAGATCTGTATGTTGTTTATAGACAATAAATCTATAATATAAAAAATCTCTGAAAAAAACAATAATATCTATTATAAATAACATTTTAGTAAGCAAAGTATTTTGAAAATAATGGAGGATATTATTAAAATACTTTGCTTACTAAAATGTTATTTATAATAGATATTATTGTTTTTTTCAGAGATTTTTTATATTATAGATTTATTGTCTATAAACTACATACAGATCTACATTCAAAAAGACAAAGATTTGTATTATTGTGTCTACATGCTCAAGAACATTTGTTGTATTTTCATCCTATGATTATACAAAATTCTTCTTGTATCTGTTCACATTCGAAATATTTATCGATCCAAATTCCATTTTCTTCTTCACATTTAATGAACCCTCCAACGAAATGTTTTATTGATTGTATGATAGATATTTTTTCCCTTTGTGGAAAGAGTTTTTTTTCTATAAGTACTAGCTTATCAAACATTCCTTCTTGATAATTAGCTGACTTATTTTTTATGAGAGATATGATATGTTTGCTGGCGTTTTTGATTTTTTGATTTTTATCGCTTTTGTTTTCAAATGCAAAAAGAGTCATGTTTACAAAAAACAACGCTATTAAAAAAACACAAAAATATATCTTTTTTTCATGAATTTGATTTTATATTGTAAATATTTTTTTATCTAAAAAAATGAAAATGTAAGAGAGAATTATGCAAATTTTTTCATGATAGCCATCATATCATCCATATCTACATCTCCATCTCCATCCATATCGATAAATTTCATCAATGGTGCTTCTTTTTCATTTTTTACAATTTTTTCTTTTTCTCCTCAGAGAAAACTAGCAATACCATCAACATCAAATCCTTTTGATTTTTTTTCTTTTCCTAGAAATCACATCACAAGAGGGGCAAGAGTCGTTATAAGTTTCATAGTAGAATCACTATCCATACCATTTTTTGCTCCAATAAGCTTGCTAAGCATATCTGTTTTGTTTCCAAGAATATGTTTTACAATAGCTGCTCCTTTGTTATCGCTTCATAGAATAGTCATCACATCATCAAGACCAGAACCATCATGATCTTTGTCTAGTGCCGCGAGTAATCAGGTAGCACCTTCAGTAGTTTTTGTGTTTTTCGCTAAACCTCAGAGTAAACTATCTACTACATCAGTAATCGCTCCATCAGCTTTTCCTGAATCGATACCTATACTTTTAGTGATCTGATCTTTTATTTTATCTTTAATAAATCCTTGAATAAGGTCTGCAAACATGATGATATAAATTATCAAATAAATATTTTTAATATACTAAAGTATTTCTAAAATACAACTACTATTTTTTCATAAAATACTTATACTTATAGTGTTTATTCTTCAAGAAATTTTTTTATGAAAAATATATTAAATTTTAAACAAAAATCCCAAGATTTTATCGTCGAGGAGATACTCCCCTTTAAACTTATTGGTAAAGGTGATGCTTTTTATGTATACTTTGAAAAAAGAAACTATAATACTATGGATATCATTCGTCATCTTACCATGAATCTTGATGTTTCGAGAATGGCTCTAGGTATTGCTTGATTAAAAGATAAAAAAGCAGTAACGAGACAATGGATTTCAATATATGACAGAGCTCTTAAAAGATCATGAGGAGAAAAAAGATTTCTCGAAGTTCTTTGACAGAAAGCTAAGATTTTAAAAACTGGGCGTCACTCTACTCCACTTTCACTATCGACTCCGATTACAAATGTTTTTTATATAAGACTTAGAGCAAACAAAACCGTTCTTTCCCAAGAAGAAAAAGATGAAATAACTGTTCGCTTAAAATCAGTATTTTTGACTTGATTTGCAAATTATTTCTGAGAACAAAGATTTGGTATTGAAGGAAGAAACTGGGTACAAGGAAAAGAAATCATCAATGGAAAGATTCATTTACAATCAAAAAAAGAAACAACCTTTAAAATGCAAGCATATGCTAGTAAAATATTTAATGATGAACTCCATAGAAGGGTTGTGGAAAAATGAGGCATTAGAATAACTGATGGAGATATCGTAGAACTCCCCTCTTACAAGATTGAAGATAAAAATAACTACTATGGATATTATCAGGAAAGCCGTAAAGCCTTACAAGTTTTTTCATTTAAAAAAGGTGAAAAAGTAAATATAGTCTACCCTACTGGATACCATGAAGAAATACCCTATGATGAAACAAAAATGTTTCCTACTGGCGTCATCTTGTGATACAATGTACTCCTCAGTCATCCCGAGAGCATCGTAGGAAAACGAGAAAAAGACTTTTTAAAAACCTATCAAATAAATAAAAAAACATTCAATATATTTGAAGAAAAGAGACTGTATTGACTGAGAAGAAGACTCCGAGTCATGCCTACTCAAGTTTCTATGAAACGACAGAAAGAAGATCTTCTCATGAGTTTTTGACTTCCTTCTGGGAGTTATGCAAGTATTCTTATAGATTTATTATTGAAAGAGGTGTAAAAAGTATATTTATTTTTATAAAAAAAATAATATGAAAATAAGTCATAAAAAATCAGATTTATCGTCAGAAGAGATCAATAATCTTTTAAATATTAATACTATTTCATGAATGGTAAAACAAAATGTAAAAAGTGCTGAGGAAGCCTATATATATATATGAATATCGGTTGATTAGTATCCCTTGATAAAGTCTCAAAAAATATGGATTTTACTGGTTCTTTATTTTTTGAAAAATTTCCTGAAAATAAAATTTTAAAAAAATATTTTCAAAAAAATTGAATGACATATAAAAATTGAAAGAGAATATATGTTCGTGGTCCTCGCCATCTTATTGCATTAGATGCAAATTATAGAAGCAAACAAAAAATAAGTATTTTGTCGGAAGATTGTATAATAGGACTAGATATTATAAGTAAACTGAAAGGAAAAGAAAAATCATTAACGGAGAATTCAAAACTTTGGTATTTATGATTATTGGATTATGTCAAAAATTGAATTATAACACTTTACAATACACTAGTCTCTTGAGAGAAAATATGAGACTTTAAATTTTGAGATACTGTTTATGAAGAATTGAAATCAGAACATTTAAAAATGATGAGAATAATTGTCGCATATTATTATGATGTATTATTGGATTATAATTCTTCTTCTTTTACAAAAAAAGATATTGTTGAATTTATTCACCATATTAATACATTAATTCATTATTTAAACAATACTTTGCATTCTCGTATAGTAAGTAGGGCGGAATCTACACACCCTTTAACTTTAGCATCTTCTACTCATCTTATTTCTGAAGATTATCCTGCTACAGATGTTGTTTTTAGTATGCCAAGCGGGGGGACAGAGGCTTGATTATTACTTTCTTATCTTTTGGAAAAGAAATATAAAAACAGTATTGATCTCTATATGTTGCCTATCTCTTTACATTCAGTGAAAAAAATCAAATGAGATATATCTTTAGAGAATGTTAAAGAAATTTTTTGACAATGGTTTACTTATAAAAATATAGATTTCGATAATAAAAATATTTTTATTGTTGATGACAATTCATCTACAGGAAGAACAATTTCTACAGTAGTTAATCTTATTGCTGAG
>CAMZLL010000085.1 GCA_947311505.1 uncultured Cryomorphaceae bacterium | reverse complement strand
TGCGGATCGAGGAGGTTTGAAAATCGTGTTTACTACAGTGTTTCAAGAACGAAATTACAGTTCTACTCAAAGCATCTTATTTCTATAAGTAGCCAATTCTAATTGTAAATTTCTACTTTCGTAAGGAACGGTTATGCTTTGAGTAGAACTGTAATTTCGTTCTTGAAACACTGTAGTAAACACGATTTTCAAACCTCCTCGATCCGCATCAGTTACAGGCACGGTGATTGTTTTTTGCTCTTTGTTTACACGAACAACAGCCTCTTTCAGTATTTTATTATCTCTGTAAATTTTATAGTTCACATAGATATCATCTATAGAAGCAACCAGAACCTTAGCTGTTTCATTGGGTATATAGGAACGCTTCAAGACTTTGCTCCATAGCACATTATTAGTATGCGGTTGATTGTGTCTTGCATCAAATAGAGTTACATATTTTTCTTCCACAACTTCCACTCCAAACGAATCGGTAGTTTTTGTAGTTACTTTATAAGTTCCTGGCATCCAGTTATTTTTGTTGCCAAAAAATACGGTGTCGTTTTTTTGCGTTACTACAGTTTGTTCTAATATCGTTTTTTCAATAGGGAAATTTTCTACCTTATTTTCTTTATCATACACATCATAGGGAAACATATTATGATATTCTTGCTGAGTATATAGTCTTATATCGGGGTTGTTCCAATGCTTATTTCTAAAACTATGCTGTGGAGCTACTAACTTTTGAATCTTCACATCTACGCTTGCATCTACGGGCATTCCGTTAAGGTTAGAAGTGGTAATTCTAAAATAATCTAATTGTTCTTTGTCCAGTTCCCCCGCTATAGAAACGTTCATTTTCAAAGCTGTATATCCTACGCTTACATAGGTAGTATTGCTTCTGGTTTCGCCATTCAAATCGGTAACATCAGCTGAAATGGCATAGCTGTAAGTCGGTTGAAATTTAGATAGAATACTTGGATCTTCTTTTGCAAAAAATGACACTTCAAAGGTTCCATTTTCATCTGTTGTCGTTTCCCCACTTGCTACTTCTACGGATGCACTCTGTGGCATATATCCATATCTATAATAGCACCAATAAGGCATACGAGCCGATCTTGTTACACGGTATTTTACCGCTGCTCCATCTATTACGTTACCTGAATAAGCATTGGCGTTTCCTACTACATTTATTTTTTGATTGAGCTTATAGACACCTTCTAATGGTTCGAATCCTACTTCAAATTTTGGACGTTTGTATTCTTCTACTGAAAAATAAACAGAATTGTACTTATCGCCAATACTCATTGTTCCATTCATTCCGCCTTCGGGTGCGATAAACGACCCTGAAAAACTTCCATATTCATTAGTTTTCAATGTTACTGTTTTTACTTTTTGATAGTTAGCATCTTTAAATGTAACTTCCACTGGTTTATTTTTAATTAAGTTATTCTCTCCATTAGCTGCTTTATGAAGTACCATTATTCCTTTAAAATAAACGGTTTGTCCGGGTCGATATATTTTACGATCTAAAAAATAGAATGTCTGCGTGTAATCTTTCTCTTTTTTATAATGATAAGGTTTGCTCAATCTGATCGATCGATCGCCCTCAGAATAGAAATCAGCTCCTTTGGTCAATTCCGCATACAAGTTTAAGTTTGCCTGCGTTTTATATGCTGCTATACCTTTTTTATTCGTAATAACCGCTATGTGCTTTTTAAATTCGTACTTACTCTTTGCTCTATTATATTCTCTGCTATAGAATTGTACTTTTACGTCTGGTACAACCTGACCAGACACTCTATTATACACTTTTATCTGGACTTGATTGCTTGTTTTTTTGAATGTGCTCATAGCAAAGTTAGTTACCTGCATAAAACCATAATACGTAGCGTTACTCTTAAATTTAAATTCATCAGATGAACAAGCAACAAGAGCGTATTTGCCAAAATCCATAGGATCCAATACAATCTCTAATGAGTGTTGTGCAAAGTCCTGTTTATTGGGCACGACTTCTTTCCACGTTTTAACTTCTTTACCTTCACGCAGTAATTCATCTATTACTTTTTGTTTTTGATTATAATAAACGGTTTGAGAAAATTTATTATCGAATTTTAAAAGTTTAAAATGAACGGTATCTACATTTTTAAACGACATTAGGAATTTATGATAGGTGTTGGCAGAAATATTCTTATCGTAGGAAAAGCTGATGTTCTTCACTTCGATATTCGTTTTCAAAGCCTTGCATTGTTTTGCTCCGTATGACTTTGGATGCAACTTTATGGCTTTTTCGCATAAATGATACGCTGTCTTATGTCCCCATTTTAGTTTTTCGTTTTCTGAGTGGTCATCCACATTATTATTATACCATTGCGCTTGAAGATATATCAGCTCTGTTACACTTTCTGAAGATTCGTAACGTGCACACAACTCTCCAAGCAAGGCTATATATTTTTTGTCTTTATCCGTTATATTGCTCTGATAAAAAACATAATTTAACCGTTGAATAACAGCATCAATGAGCACCTTAGGGTCGGCATCTTGCAGATGAAACGCTTCTAAATCTTGCAACAGCTTTATTGCATAATACTTACTCGACAAGGAGTCAGAATTATTAAATTTATAGGTTGAAAAAGTAGTTGAATTGGACAATAGAGCGTCTTGGTTCAGCACGAAATAATCGTCTGCTTTTGGTAAGTTAAATTCAGTTGACTTAAAAAACTCAAGAGCATCAAATGCTAAAAAATCATACAGTGTAGGTCTAAATTCTTCAATCCTTTTGGGCATATCTGGTGCATCGTTATACAGCGACACGATGTCCTTAAAATTAGCTAATGGTATTCTTTGCAAATCATTAGGCTCAGTAAAAGATTGCATTCGGTGATACGTAATCATTTTTGCAATTTTTCGCAAGCTCCAAGTTCGCACATCTTTATTGTCAAAATCTTGGGTTTCTGTTCGCCCCATTATCGTATATTGATTGGCACTATAATACCCCCAATATATTTTTGCGGTAAGTGCGTGAGAAATTTGCTTCAATGGAAATTCTGAGAATTTAGTCAAACTATCTAACTCGTATATGGCTTGAATGTAGTCATCCTCTTCGAGAAACGAGCTGTACTTCAACTTATGAACTTCTGCTTTGATAACTTGCGGATAATTTTTATCTGTTCTTGCCAGTTGATAGATATTCTTAACCTCATTGAAAGCAGACTTATACAGTCCTTTTTTATTTAGGCTATCCACCTTTTGCCAATTGAGCGTATAGTCTTTGCTAAAATCATAATTGATTGGAGCGGATAGTACTTCTTCGAGTTTATTATCTTCAGTTCCTTTATTTTTATTTGCACATTTTTCTGATGTTAAAATCAAAAAAAGTGAAATCCCTAAAAGCGTTAAAAAGGGTTTGTTTATTTTAAAATTCATTTCTTCGTTGTTTTGTATGACTATCTACAATTGACTTGCAATAGGGTTCAAATATACGAGAAGAAATTAAAACAAATCTGATAAAAACCTAAATGCTAATATACATAACGTGATACCCCCAATCAATAATACATAAGATCTAACTAAAGACAAACTCACACCTTCTTTAGAGGAGCAAATACGGCTACTGAAAAACAAGTATTGGCTTTTATTACCTCGAATACACGAATGGATTATTTGGCATTACTAAAATTTTAATGGAATTTTGCATTAAATTAGCGATATGGAATTTGCTGTTATTATTTTAAATAAGATGTAACCGTTCAGCCAACATAAATTAAGGAAGAGCAACTTTAGAAACTCATTTCAAGCTAGAGCTATTGAAGACCATTACAGAAGCCCATATTTTGATTACATTAATGTTAAGTTGGCTATAATTAACTAATCGTTTTTTTTATCCGATAGATTTATTAATTTCGTTGCTGGGTAGTAACACTTTTTTTACTATCCTTAAACCAAAAGGTATCATAAAATGAAAACAATTCAAGGACAAATAGTTGATTTAGTAGCCGATAGAATATTCTCTGGAGAAATAACCTATCAAAATGGAAAAATAATAAGCATCAAAGAATGTGAAACTGCTGAACAACAATTTATAATACCCGGTTTTGTCGATGCTCACGTACATATAGAAAGTTCAATGCTTATTCCTTCAGAGTTTGCTAGACTTGCCGTATGTCATGGTACGGTAGCCACCATTTCTGACCCCCACGAAATAGGTAACGTACTCGGCAAAGATGGCGTTCGTTTTATGATAGACAATGGATTAGAAACACCCTTTAAATTCTATTTTGGAGCACCTTCGTGTGTTCCCGCTACGCAGTTTGAAACAGCAGGAGCAACTATTACAGTAGATGATATCGAAGAAATATTTAGCTGGCCAAATGTCAACTATCTTGCTGAAATGATGAATTTTCCAGGCGTACTTTTCAAAGACCCAGACGTAATGGCTAAAATAGCATTGGCACACAAACTCGGTAAAAAAGTAGATGGACACGCACCAGGATTAATGGGCGAAGATGCTAAAAAATACATTGATGCAGGAATAACCACAGATCACGAATGCTTTACAAAAGAAGAAGCCCTTGACAAACTCAAGTACGGAATGAAAATCATCATCAGAGAAGGAAGTGCTGCTAAAAATTTTGAAGCCCTTTGGGAACTGATAGACGAATATCCAGAAATGGTTATGCTTTGTTCAGACGACAAGCACCCCAACGATTTGGCGGTAAGCCACATCAATAAATTAGCCGCTAGGGCTGTAGCAAAAGGCTGCAACGTGATGAATGTATTAAGATGCGCATCGCTCAACACGGTGCAACACTATGATATGAAGGTAGGATTATTACAAGATGGTGATTACGCAGATTTTTGTATTGTAGATAATCTTTCTGATTTTAATGTAAAAGCTACCTACATAAATGGAGAATTAGTTGCCAATAACGGAAAAACAAACATACCAAGCGTGTCGGCTACTCCTATTAACAATTTTGATTGTAAGGAAATTACACCTGCCCAAATTCAACTAAAAGATGAAGGAAAAGCGGTAAAAGTAATAGCTGTAGAAGATGGGCAATTGATTACAAAAATGGAGATTGCAAAACTACCTACTAAAGATGGACTCCTTCAATCTGACACATCGCAAGACGTGCTCAAAATAGTAGTAATCAACAGATACTTTGATGCTCCTCCCGCAGTGAGCTTCATTACCAATGTAGGATTGAAAAAAGGAGCAATAGCTTCTTGCGTAGCACACGACAGTCACAACATCATAGCAGTAGGAACTAACGACACAGATATCTGCAAGGCAATCAATCTCATCGTGAAAGCGCAAGGTGGTGTTTCTTTGGCAGAAGGCAACAACGAACAACTGGTTGCATTACCAGTTGCGGGCATCATGTCACATTTGGACGGATATGAAGTAGCAGATGCTTACGAAAAAATAGACCTTGCCTCTAAAGATTTAGGTGCTAAGCTTTCTTCTCCATATATGACGCTTTCGTTTTGTGCATTGCTCGTAATTCCAGAATTAAAACTCAGCGACAAAGGCTTGTTTGATGGTACAACTTTTCAGTTTACAAGTTGCTTTGAGTAATTCCATTAAAGGTTAAAAATATTGGTTTGTTAGGTGAGAAACCTAAGAAAATTTAAAAACACGATGGCATTAATAATAAACACTGAATGGGACTCCCTTTTAAAGGACGAAATGAATCGTTCTTACTTTGCAGAATTAGAAAAATTTGTACTTCAAGAATATAAAAATACAACTTGTTATCCTCCAATGGAACAAATATTCTCTGCATTTGATTTGTGCCTACCAAAAGATGTAAAAATAGTAATCATAGGTCAAGACCCATACCATGGCGAACAACAAGCAAATGGTCTGTGTTTTTCTGTTAATGAAAAAATAGCTATACCTCCATCGTTACGTAATATCTTTAAAGAAATAGAACAAGACATTCCATCCACCACACCACCATTGAACGGAAATTTAGAAAGATGGGCACAACAAGGAGTATTATTATTAAACGCCACATTAACAGTAAAAGCAAATAAAGCAGGTTCGCATCAGAAACAAGGATGGGAAACATTTACAGATGCCGTTATTAAGACAATATCAACACATCAGGACAGTGTTATTTTTATGCTTTGGGGCGGGTATGCAAAGAAAAAGACGAACTTAATAGATCGTAAAAAACACACTATACTCTCAAGCGGGCATCCATCGCCATTGAGTGCTAATAGAGGATACTGGTTTGGCAACAAACACTTTAGCAAAGCCAACAAATTGCTAAAAAAGTATAAAAAAGAACCCATACTTTGGTAAACAAGTAAATACCAAATGCAATATAAATACAAAAAAGCTTGTCAGGCAATAAAAAAAGAGTACTTTCGCATTAATTAATTTATACAAAATAAAAAATGAGTAAAGGAACAGTAAAATTTTTCAACGAATCAAAAGGATTTGGTTTCATCGTTGAAGACGACACAAACAAAGAACACTTTGTACACGTAACAGGTTTAATTGATGAAATCCGTGAGGGTGACACAGTTGAATTTGAATTGAAAGAAGGAAAAAAAGGACTAAATGCGGTTGACGTAAAAGTAGTTTAATTCTATTATAATATTCAATTAAAAAGTCTATCATTCAATTGATAGACTTTTTTTTTGCTCAAAATTCACTCATACACAAACCATTGACACAAATTAAACTCAACATTTAAAATATAAACGTAAAAAAGCTTGCCAGTACAATATAAGTTCCTATATTTGCACTCCTATTAAACGAAATAGATTAACAAAGAAATACATACTTAACATATATCGCGGGGTGGAGCAGTTGGTAGCTCGTTGGGCTCATAACCCAAAGGTCATCGGTTCGAGTCCGGTCCCCGCAACTAAAAAGCTTTTCATAAAAATGAAAAGCTTTTTTTTTGCTTAATTTTTAAGCCTTATGACTAGCTTCTGATAGTAGGGTTTGTATTTTTTTTATTTAGTTCAAATACAGATAACTTAGAATTGTTACTTTTGTATATCTAAATATATAAGTTATGTTCGGTTTAAAATTAGCTACAGATCCAAGATGGGTAAACGTTGTAGAATCAAATCTATCAGATGTGTTATCAGATCATGCATGGTGCGAAAAAAAAGCAGCTTCAAACGCTATTTCGTTACTAACTTACAATTCTGACAAAAACGACCTTGTAGATGACATGGCCGCTATTGCAAGAGAGGAAATGGAACATTTTGAACAAGTGCTTGCTATCATCAGGCAACGTGGTCTCACACTAATGCGAGAAGAAAAAGACAACTATGTAAATGAATTGTTTAGATATATAAAAAAGGGAGGTAGTAAAGCTCAAGCCTTAGTAGAGCGTTTGCTGTTTGCTGCAATGGTGGAAGCTAGAAGTTGCGAACGCTTCAAAACACTCTCCGAAAATATTGATGACCCCGAGCTATCCAAATTTTACAGAGATTTGATGATTAGTGAAGCTAATCACTATACCATATTTCTAAATTACGCAAAAAAATACGGAACTGGGATAGACGTGCCTAAACGCTGGAAAGAATGGCTCGCTTTTGAAGATTCTATCATCCAAAAATACGGTTCGCACGAATCTGTACACGGATAATATCTAATTCAATTAATCAGAATTATTCATAATAGGTTTTCGTTGTGAAAAGACAATGCAGATCGTTTACTTTTTGGCAGCCCTCTCCAATCTATCATTAATGGCCACTCCCACCCCACTTTCGGGCATCCTTTGTGCAATGATTACATCAAGATGGGCTTCGTCTAATTGGTGCATAGCTGCAAACAGATTTTTAGCTGCTTCTTCTATATTTGCAGATTTAGAGAGCTCCAATACCAAATGTTCTTTGGCAATAGGTCTGTTCAACTTCAATACGATAACACCTATTTTTTTGTTTTTATATTTAGCAAGCTCCAAATGTACATCACCCGTCAAAACAAATGGCGTGGTAGGAGAATAATGCTGCGACAACATTCCGGGGGCAGATGGAGTTACGTTTTCTTTATTGACCACCTTAATTTTACCAATTCGCTCTTCTATTTCCTCCAAAGGTATAGCACCATGCCGATACAATATAGGTTCACCATCTTCAAATCCTATAATGGTAGATTCTACCCCAGCAGGGCAATCCCCTCCATCAAGTACATAGGAGATTTGACCTTTGAGCATCTTTTCTACATGCTCGGCAGTAGTAGGACTGATATACCCAAAAGGATTGGCACTAGGTGCAGCCAAAGGAAAATCTAAATCAGACAATAGTTTCAAAGTCAATGGATGATTGGGCACACGAATACCTACAGTGCTTTTTCCTGCTGTAACTATTGCTGGAATATTTGCTTTCTTTTCTAACACTAAGGTCAATGATCCAGGCCAAAACTCATGCGCCAATTGATATGCTTTTTGAGGGATATTTGTTGCTATTTGATCCAAATATGCCACCTCTTTTATATGTACAATTAATGGATTGTATTTTGGGCGTTTCTTAGTAGCATAAATCAAATCGATAGCTACTTGAGAAAATGCATTACCCGCAAGTCCATAAACGGTTTCGGTAGGTATAGCGACCAGCCCCCCGTCTATAAGCACTTCTTTTGCTCTTGCTATTTCTGTTCCTTTGTTCATTCTATTCTCCTTTCGAATGGCTGTTAATGTATTGTTCCGCTTCCTATTAATTCATTGCCCTCATACCAGGCTACAAACTGCCCTGACGTAATTCCTCGTTCGAGATTGTCAAATATAATGTATAGACCATCGGCTTGTTTATGCAGCGTCAAACCTACTAATTTTTGTCGGTATCTGGTTCTGCCCATATACTTTTTAGAAGCGCCATCTTCCAATTCCAAATCGGGTCTTAACCAATGAACATCTTCGTTTTTTACCACCAACCCTTTCCTATTTAGCGCCTTATGATCATCGCCTTGACCTACATATACAATATTGGACTTAGTATCTGTACCCAGTACAAATAGAGGCATTGGAGTACCTCCTACTCGTAATCCTTTGCGTTGCCCCACTGTAAAATAATGCGCCCCAATATGAGTACCTACTTTTTTTCCTTTTGCAGTGGTCAAATCAAAGGTTCTACACCAACTTTGCAAGTCGTCAGTAGGGTATTCAAACTGAGGCTGATTGTCTTCTAGTTCTATAATATCGCCCTCCTTGGGTGCAAGTTGCTGTTGTAAAAACACGGGCAATTTCACTTTTCCTATAAAGCATAAACCTTGCGAATCTTTTTTCTCTGCGGTATTTAACCCGATTTGGCTAGCTATACTGCGCACCTCGCTTTTTTGTAAATGACCTATTGGAAATAACGCCTTTGAGAGTTGCTCTTGATTCAATTGACAAAGAAAATAACTTTGATCTTTGCCTTGGTCTGCACCAGCAATAAGCTGATGCATTTCTTTTCCATCGACTATTGTAGTTTGTTTTTGACAATAATGACCTGTGGCAACATAGTCTGCTCCGAGCGAAAGTGCTTTTTTCAGAAAAATGTCAAATTTCACTTCTCGGTTGCACAAAATATCGGGATTGGGAGTTCTACCACATTGGTATTCAGCAAACATATAATCGACTATTCGTTCTTTGTACTCCTTACTAAAGTCTATTACTTGAAACGGAATACCGAGACGTTCTGCCACTTCCAGAGCATCATTGCTGTCATCTATCCAAGGGCATTCTTCGCTAATAATAACGGTATCATCGACCCAATTGCGCATAAACAAGGCAATTACCTCGTACCCTTGCTCGATGAGTAAATGAGCTGCAACGCTACTATCTACACCTCCGGATAAACCTACTACGACTCTTTTCATTCTTCTTTTATTATGCTACAAAGTTATTTAATATTTGTTCATTTATCTATTTGGACTTAGGAATTAATAATTTGGAAGTAGTAATATGTTATGCTTG
>CAMZLL010000084.1 GCA_947311505.1 uncultured Cryomorphaceae bacterium | reverse complement strand
CATAAGAATTTTTAAAAGTGAAAAGCAAAAGTCATAGAAAAACTATTTTTGCGAATACACTGCTAATTGTAGCGTTTCTTTTTGTGAAATCTCGTTGAGTCATCTTAATTCTTTATTAATTTTTGTGTGCTTACATTTTGATTTTTATCAATAATTCTAACAAGATAGGTTCCTTTCTGAAGTTGATTGCTTTCGGTTATTTCTATTTTGTTTTGATTGTTTACTTCTTGATAAATAACAACTTGCCCCATTAAGTTTAATACATAAATTTGTGTTATCTGTACCGAATTGTCGATTGTAAAAGAACCTTTAGTGGGGTTGGGATAAAGGTTGAATTTATGATTTTCATAAGACGCTATACTTGTTGGGTCATTTAGTAGTATTCCATAATCTTCTGTTTGTCCTCTCAAATGGTTGGAACAAGCGTCTAATGTACTTCCGATTTCATCTGAGGAAACACGCATTCTAAGGAAGATGTCTTCTACTACTCCTGTCCATGGAATGTTTATTGTCCCACTTGGATTCACTGTGTTTAAGGCTGTGAAAACGAGTTCATTGTTAGCGTCAAAAACGCCATCGTTGTTGAAGTCAATCCATACTTTGGTGTCCTGCGGATTGTCTGTGCCTGTTCTTATTTCAATGTTGTAAGAACTTCCCATATCTACTGTTGTAAAATTGTCGCACGAATAATCTTGATACCCATCTTGACCACTACCACTAGGTTTGTTAATGCCACCGATAACCACTTTGTAAATGCCATAATCGCAACAATATCCATTAGTATTTGGTGTGCAGGATGCTGCAGTCAAATCGTTGGCTGTATTTACAGAGATATAGTTGGTCTTACTAACAGTATCACTACCATAAGCGTTAGATACAATCAACTGGACTGTATAATTTCCGTCTGTAGTGTACGTATGAGATGGGCTTATTTGTACGCTTGTTCCTCCATCTCCAAAATCCCATGCCCAAGCATAAGGAATATTTGTAGATAAATCTGTGAACGATACTGTACCTTCGCAAGTAGTGGTCATATCTGCCTCAAAATTTGCATCTGGTTTTATCATTTGTTGCTCTACTATTATGGTATAATCCTCTGCTTGACCATAGCCTGGATTCAAACAAGGTGTAGGAGCTGGGTTGAGGTCGTAATCTGCTATTACACGCAATCTTAAAGGGGTGTTTAGTACTGCGTTAGAAGGGATTGTAACATTAGAACTTGTACTGTAGCTACTCGTACTTATAGCTATTCTTTCGTTAGTTACATGAAACACTCCATCATTATTCCAGTCTATCCATGCACCACAATTATGCGTTGTAGGAGCTCCATGTGTTGCCGAAAAACTATAAGTTTGACCAGCATATACGGTCGTTTGGTCGCAAGTAAAATCCACATAGCCTTCAGAGGCGTTCACAGAGTTTTTATTAATTGTATTGAAGGTTACATTAGTGATTCCAAATCCTAAAGTACCATCGCCAGTAGTAGGTGTGCATGAATTAGCAACAGGTGAATTGCCAGATAGATTTACGTTGATGTAATTGTTTTTTATTTCGGTGTTAGCCCCAAAAGCATTGGTAGCAATTAAAGTAACAGTAAATTGCCCCGTTGTTGTGTAGGTGTGTGAAGGATTTTGAATTGTGCTTGTTGCTCCGTCTCCAAAATCCCAAGCCCAAGAAGTGGGGGTGTTTGCAGAAACATCAGTAAATGTTACCTGTCCAGAACAAGTGTTGGTAGTGCTTGCTATAAAATTTGTATTTGGTGGTATGCTTGGTGTTTGCCACGAAAATACTACGTTAGGTCGTCCATCTGATCGTAAAAACGAACCCGAAATGGTTGCGCAAACACCTTGAGCATCTTGTCGCTCATACATTACAGTGTTTCCAGAAGATGTCGTGAATTTTACCTGTGCATTTTGACTGTATCCCGAGTTGTTAAAGCAGGTTTGAACAATTAAATTCGAAACTCCATCCCAATAATAAGGAGAGGAAAAGGTGTGGATATTTAATCCATTGGTTTCTGTATAGGTTTGCGGTCCAAATACGGAAGTTAAACCTGTTTCAAAATTATCTCCAGGATTCCAAACAGTTTTGGAGGTTGTTCCTATTTTTATTTGAAAATCCAAAAGAGGCTCGCCTTCAGCGGTTTGTACGTCAAAAGCTAAACTATATATGTCGCCTGCACTCATACCTGCCGAATTAAGCTCAGTAGCGGTAAAGATTATTTGATGTTTGGCTCCAAAGTACCAATTACCATAAGGGGCAGGGTAGCTTGTGCTACTATTAAAAGAGTTGTCAGTACCTATAATGATGTTTGTTTGAGAAAAACCTAACCCTGATATTAATAATAAAAAGGTTGTATAAAAAGATATTCGTTTCATATTTGAAAGTATTTTAATAAAGACGTATAATTTAGCTCGTTAGTTGTCAGATATAAGCCAGAGATTAAATAAGAGCATAAATATACAGAAGTTGCCTTAATTAATAGATAATTTTTGGAGTAAATTAGTTAAAGGTTGTATTCCTATTTTATGGCCTCCCTCAAAAGAGGTGATTTCAACGTTGATTTCTAGATGTTCTAGCTGTGTTTTGATTTTTGAAATAGTCTTTTCTGAATAATATTCGTCTGTATCTCCATATACTAATTGAATGGGAGAGCTTAAACTCGATTTTTCTATTTTTTGTAACGATAAGTCTTCCGGAAAAACGCCTCCCCAAAGAATCAATTTGTCAATCTGAATATTAGTAGCGGCTACCCATCTAGATATGGTTGCGGCTCCTTGAGAAAAACCTAAAGCAATTATTTTTTGATGCTTAAATTTATCGGCTACAGTATCTAAGAATCTGATGTAGTCTTTTATGTCTTCTTCTCGTTCTTCTTTGGTCATCCATGAAGATACAACTCTACCAGAGAATCCCTTCCAATAAAAACGATGTAAACCTTCGGGAGCTACTACGCAATATTTTTCTGTGTCAATGCCTTCAAACCATTTTAGAAAATAATTTGCCAATTGCCCATAGCCATGACAGGCTATTATTACGTATTCGGTTTCAGTGGTCAATTCTCCAAGTTGAAAATAACGAGCGGTTTTCGGAGTTATAACGTTTACCTGTTTCATTTAAATGTGCTTCTTTCCAAAATTTCTTGATTAACAGCGGCTATTTGTTTTTCTTTTGTTGCTTGATTCCAGTTTAATATTAATGCAAATGCATCTGCTATTTGATTAAGGTTTTCTACTACACTTGGTAGGTTGAAGTACATTCTTCCGGTATGTCTAATAAAAAAGTCCAAGAGGTCGGTCGTCAACTCATGGGTAATGCAAAAATGTGCTTCGGAAGTTAGGAGATCTATGTTGTGTTTGATAGCGTAATCTATGATTGAAGAGCTTTGATCTCCGTAATTATTTACCAAATATATAATTTCTATATCTGTAAGTTTAAAAACGGATTTACATTTATTTTTAATCGCTGAATAAATAGGGGAGAGGTTCTCGTTTTGAATACTCACGCTTCCTTTTATATTGATGCACTCTGTGTTACATTTAATGTGTTTTCCCTCTCTTTTATTGATAATATCAATTACTTTTTTAGCCATCAAACGATAGCCAGTTAGTTTCCCTCCTGCAATAGTTATCAGACCAGATTCTGAAAGAAATATTTCATCTTTGCGAGACAACTGAGAAGGGGATTTTCCATCTTCATGAATCAAAGGGCGAAGACCTGCCCAAGAAGACTCTACATCCTCGTTTTTTAATCCACATTGAGGGAACATTTTATTAGTAGCAGAAATCAAATAACTAACATCTTCTTTAGAAACAGAGGGGTTTTCTATTTGTTCAGAGTAATTGGTGTCGGTTGTACCTATGTAGGTAACTCGCCCTCTTGGGATGGCAAAAATCATTCTTCCATCTTGTACATCAAAATAGACGCTGTTGTTGATGGGAAGTTTTCTATGTGGAATCACGATGTGAACACCTTTGGTCAAGTGTAGTTTTTTGTGATTCATTGACTTATCTAGTTCTCTAATATTATCTGACCAAGGACCTGTGGCGTTGATTATATATTTAGCTTTTATTTGAAGCGATTTGCCAGATTTTACATCCGTAATGTTTGCTCCTGTTGTTTTTTTGTTTTTGTAAAGTAAGGAAGAAACTTCGGTGTAGTTTAAGGCATTTGCTCCTTTCTCAAAAGCTGTTTTAATAATTTCAATAGTTAATCTAGCATCGTCTGTTCTATATTCAGAATAAAATCCACTTCCCTTAAGAAGTTTAGGGTTTAGTCCTGGTTCTTTTAGTAAAGTAGCTTCTTTGTTAAGCATTTTTCGTCTTTCAGATTTGACTACGCCTGCCAACCTATCATAAACCCAAAGACCAATAGAAGTCCCTATTTTGCCAAAAGTACCTCCTTCTTCAATGGGGAGAACCATTTTTTCTGGTAGCACTAAGTGAGGAGCGTTTTTATAAGCTATAGCCCTTTCTCTTCCGGTATCTCTAACTATTTTAATTTGAAAGGTTTTAAGATATCTCAAACCTCCATGAATCAGCTTAGTGGATCGACTGCTTGTGCCAGTAGCAAAATCAGATTTTTCAACCAACAAAGCTTTATAACCTCTAGCAGTAGCATCTAGCAGTAGTCCTGCTCCAGTAATTCCACCGCCAATGATTAGGATGTCATACTCCTCTTTAGCTAAGTTGTCTATAGTTTTTTGCCTGTATTTAAAATCAAAATTATTTTTCAAAATTTATTTTTTTTCAAAACTACTACTATTGAATTGATATGGCAAATGTTTTTTGTAACGTTCCACATTGTTCGTTTCTTAATTCGTGTTGAGTTCTTTTTTCATCTACTAGCTATAGTCAAACATTTACTTCCCAATCCTTACATCTTTCCACAGCGTCATTCCATTTGTTATATTTTGATTTTATTTCATTTTGATTTTTAGTAGGTAAAAACAGTTTTTCGTTGGTTCTTATTTTTGAAAGCTCTTCAAATTTCCATAGTCCACATTGGATGCCCGCTAAAAACGCTACGCCAAGGGCGGTTGATTCTTTGCATATAGGTCTATCCACAGGAATATTAAGTAAGTCCGATTGAAATTGCATTAAATAATTATTATTGCAAGCACCTCCATCAACATTTAATGTATTTAACTGTGTTTTTGCGTCTTTTTCCATTGCAGTAAGTACGTCTTTAGTTTGATATGCCATTGCATCAAGTGTAGCTTTTGTTACGTCAGCCCTATTGGTATCTCTAGTTAACCCAATGAGCATCCCTCTTGCATTCATATTCCAATGAGGAGCACCAAGTCCTGCAAATGCAGGTACGAAATACAAAGAGGACGTAGGGTTTGCATCTTTTATGATATCCTCTGTTTCGGTAGCGTTATTTATTATTTGAATACCATCTCGTAGCCATTGAACTCCAGACCCCGCTACGAAAACACTCCCTTCGAGAGCGTAGGAAGTTTTGCCATCTATTTGCCAAGCTATTGTCGAGATTAATCCGTTATTACTTGCTATTTTTGAATTTCCGGTATTCATAAGCATGAAGCAACCCGTTCCATAGGTGTTTTTAGCATCGCCTTTTTCAAAACAGCATTGACCAAAAAGTGCAGACTGCTGATCTCCAGCTACACCATTTATGGGGAATGAATGTCCGTTATAAGTGTATGTCCCAAAATTGTCAGAGGATTGTTTTACGGTAGGTAAAGTGTTTCTTGGTATCCCAAAAATATCGAGTAATTCCGCATCCCATTCCAAAGTATTTATATTGAAAAGTAATGTGCGAGAAGCGTTAGATGGGTCTGTGAAATGATTCTTTTCATCAGTTAAATTCCAAATAAGCCAAGTGTCAATAGTTCCGAAAAGCAAGTTGTTTTTTGCTGCAAGTTGTTTTGCTTCGGGTATATTTTCCAATATCCAATTCATTTTTGATGCAGAAAAATAGGAGTCTAAAAGCAATCCCGTTTTTTCTTTAATGAGCTTCTCAAACCCTTTGTCTTTTAAATCTTGACAATAGTTAGTTGTTCGTGTATCTTGCCATACGATAGCGTTATATAAAGGTACGCCAGTTTTTTTGTTCCAAGCAACGATAGTTTCTCTTTGATTCGTAATACCTATAGCTTTAATCTCTTGCAAATAGCCATTGCCGTTTTTAGTTAGCAATTCGTGTAGTACCTCGGTCTGACATTCTAAAATTTCTTTTGCATCATGCTCAACCCAACCTGACTTTGGAAAAAATTGTTTGAATTCTTTTTGAGTAGTTTCAATTATTTCGGCAGCTTTATCAAATAAAATACTTCTACAGCTAGTTGTTCCTTGGTCTATGCTTATTATCATTTATGTTATAGTTTACTTCAAAATTAAAAAAAAAGTTAATAAACAGCAGCAAAATTAAAAAAAATATATAATAAAAAAAATAAATAAGTTTTTAGCGGCGCCAAAATATGGTTTTGGTTTTTGT
>CAMZLL010000083.1 GCA_947311505.1 uncultured Cryomorphaceae bacterium | reverse complement strand
TTGGAGGAACAACCAATGGTTTTAATGCTGATGATAGACTAGAACTTTATGACGGAGCAACCCTTATTGACGATTGGCACGAAGCTGATGTAGGAGTTATTGGCTACACCTACAAAAGAGTTTGTCCGTGTAAAATATTGATAGCAGGAAAAGAGTAAGTGTGTGTATTTGCACCTCCGACTAGTGCATCCCATCTTTTAATGGTGTAAGTGCTTAAATCTACTGTAGCACCAGTGTTATTGTGAACTTCGATATATCCTAAAGAACCTCCGTTATTGTCGTATATTTCGGTGATTACAATATCAGAGAATAATGGAGCGCAAGTGCCTGTTTCGTCTATCACGGTGAAGTTTGATCCTGTGCTTAGCGCACATCCAGATTCAATTAAATCAATAGTTGCATCAGATGCTCCCAAAGGAATTTCTACTAATAGTTCTGTCGAGCTAATATAATTAACCGCAGCGGCTATACTATTGATTTCAGCAGTAGTAGCTGTAGTAAATCCTGTGCCTATAATTCTAACTTGAGTTAATTCTGGTCCTGTGTTGGGGTTGAAAGAACTTATTGAATGTGTAGGTATGCAGCTTAATGTTCCCTTCAAAACGGCATCATCGATAACCCAAATTTCATTTCCTGAATTATTTAAGAATTCCATTTTAACTCGTAAGTTGGAATTGGAAGGCAGCCCTGTAACAGAGAGGAATGTGTATCCGTCTGCTGTTCGGTAGCCTCCGCCTGCTGGGCTGAAAACTGTTGGAGTGTTGTCTCCATCATAGGCTACTGTTGCAGTCCCTGTCCCTGCATTAGATCCAGAAAATCCCCATTTAGCGTTGTTGTTTCCGTTTATTCTTAGCTCTCTTGACCAAGTTGTTCCGCCATCAATACTTATGGATATGATTGCGTAGTCTCCTCCGTCTGCACCGTTACCTGATGTCTCAGCAAATGAGGCTAATCTAACCTCAAAAAAGACACTGGAATATAATAACGTACTTGTTGTTGCAAATACAATGTCTGTTGTGCTGTTATTTACTTCCCTTCCGTTTGATGTACTTACAAATTTAGGAGTATTTGGAAAAGAGCCATTTCCTGTTGCTGCATTTCCACCTGCGTATGTCATTGTAGGTGTAGCACCATCGAAATCTTGAATGGCTATAGTTGTCTGCCCACTAACAAAACTTGCAGAAGTTAAAAGAGTAATTATAAGTAAAGAATATTTATATATAAGTGTCATTTGAATAAGGTTCAACAAATTTATCAGCTCATTTGGTTTCAAACACGAATGTTAGTAAGGATTACAAATGGGTTGTATAACTTGTATAAAAGTATAGATAAATTATGAATTATCAAAATAAAGATATTAAGTTTAGGTTAAATGTTTGTGTTTGTTTGCTATAAGTCTATGGTAGAGCTATTAATAGCTTGTTTGAGGCGGTTAATAAATCTATTGTTAGTTTCGTTTTTTCATTCGTTGAATTAACTATATTTGCAAGCATGCAAGAAATGATATTAATTTTAGATTTTGGATCTCAATATACGCAGCTTATTGCTCGTAGGTTGAGAGAGTTGAATACCTACTGTGAAATCCATCCTTGGAATAAAATGCCGGAACTCACGAGTAATATTAAAGGGGTAATCTTGTCGGGAAGTCCGTTTAGTACTCGAGATGAAAACGCTCCCAATCCAGATTTGTCTCAAATAAAAGGAAAGATACCTTTGTTAGGTGTTTGTTTTGGAGCTCAGTATATGGCGCATAATTTTGGTGGAGTTGTTGAGCCTAGTGAAACTAGAGAATATGGTAGAGCTAACCTTTCGTTTGTAAATAGTGCATCTGTGTTGATGCAAAACGTAGATGAGCATTCGCAAGTTTGGATGAGTCATGGAGATACAATCAAGAAAGTACCTGATAATTATGAAGTAATTTGCTCTACACATGATGTAAAGTATGCGGGGTATCATATTTCGGGAGAAGATACCTATGGCATACAATTTCACCCAGAGGTGTATCATTCTAAAGATGGAATGAATTTACTCCGAAATTTTGTGGTAGATATTTGTCATTGTGCTCAAGATTGGACTCCCAATGCTTTTGTGGATACTACCGTTAATGAACTGAAAGAAAAACTAGGCGATGATAGTGTTATCCTAGGGTTGTCAGGAGGGGTCGATTCTACTGTTGCAGCTGTGTTGTTGCACAAGGCTATAGGTAAGAATTTGTATTGTATTTTTTGTGGACAACGGTTTACTTCGAAAAAACGAATTTGAACAAGTTTTAGAATCCTATAAAAATATGGGGTTAAATGTAAAAGGAGTCAATGCAAAAGATAAATTTTACAAAGGATTAATAGGGGAGAAAGATCCTGAAAAAAAGCGAAAGATTATCGGAGGTGTGTTTATTGATGTTTTTGATGAAGAATCTAAGTTGATTGAAAATGCAAAATGGTTGGGGCAAGGAACTATTTATCCAGATGTAATAGAGTCTGTGTCTGCTACAGGAGGTCCTTCTGCTACCATCAAGTCTCATCACAATGTGGGTGGATTGCCAGATTATATGAAGCTGCAAGTGGTAGAGCCTTTGCGTGCATTGTTCAAAGACGAAGTGCGTAGAGTAGGCAAGTCACTAGAGATTGATCCAAACATTTTAGGGAGGCATCCTTTTCCTGGTCCAGGACTCGGAATTAGAATACTTGGAGACATTACCGAAGAAAAGGTACGCATATTGCAAGAAGCCGATCATATATTTATTAGTAGCCTGAAGAAAGCAAATCTTTATGATGAAGTATGGCAAGCGGGAGTGATGTTGTTGCCAGTACAGTCGGTAGGAGTGATGGGAGATGAGCGAACTTACGAACAAGCTATTGCATTGAGAGCTGTAGAATCTACAGATGGTATGACTGCCGATTGGTGTCATTTGCCGTATGAGTTTCTAGCAAAGGTTTCTAGTGATATTATTAATAAAGTAAAAGGTATCAATAGGGTAACTTATGATATAAGCTCTAAACCACCTGCTACTATTGAATGGGAATAATAAATAGTTACTCAATGGTGCGGGTTGTGTTGCGTAAAGGATAGGAGTGGCATCCTTTTTTGTTTTTTGCAAAAAAGATATAACGGATAGCCTGACCCGCAGGGATACGCCCAAATGAACAGAATGAATGTGGCTGTGGAGTAGTAATGATAAATTTAATAAGAATGAAAAATATAGGATTAACAATTGTACTTGTATTATTAGCAGTTTTTGCGATGGCACAACCAGATGTAGCTCCAAAAGAATTGAGAGATGGTCAGTATTATTATGTACACATTGTTAAGAAAAAACAAACGGCATACGGAATAAGTAAGATGTATGACGTAAGCGTTCCAGAATTATATGATCTCAACCCTGCTGCAAAATCGGGGTTGAAAGTAGGTCAGAAATTATATTTACCCATAAAAGAAAAACACACAGATGAAAATATTGACGTTCCTGTAGATGAAGCTACGGTCGGTCAAGACATTTCTGGAGGCGAAGGTTTGCAAGAGGAGGTAATCGCCACCAATACAGATACTACGCAGTTGGTTCATGTGGTACAGCCAAAAGAAACGCTTTATGGTATTGCAAAAAAATACGGAGTGCCTTTGGAGGATATCAATAGGGTAAATCCTGGGTTGAGCGCTGCTATCAAAGTTGGAGATAAAATAATCGTTCCGTTGGATAATGTAAATAAGAATAATGTAATAGATCCTATTGTTAAGAACCCTATCAATTCGAGTGTAAACCCAGAAGATAGTGTAATCGTACATAAAGTAAAAAGAGGCGAAACACTTTATGCCTTGACGAAGCTTTATGGGGTAACCGAACAGTCCATAAAAGACGCTAATGATGGATTGCTAGACGGATTGAAGAAAGGAGAGAAAATACGAATAGTTGTCAAAAGGAAGTTGCCAATAGAGGTTGTTTTATCGGACACGCTAGCCTTAGAGTCGTTGAAAGATTCTATTGTAAATCAAGACGTAGTCTTACCAGCAGATGCTGAATATGGTGAAGAACTGCGAGAGGTGTATGAAGTGGCGGTGATGTTGCCTTTTATGTTTGAAAAAAATACAGAGTTCAGAGCTAAATGTCCGCCTTATGGTGATTGCCCGTTTTATGGATACACTTTGATGTCTTTAAATTATTACAACGGTTTTTTATTAGCAGTAGATTCTCTTAAGAAAGCCGGATTGAATGTGAATATTCATACGTATGACACTAAAAATAGCTTGACTGAAGTGAAGGCTATTCTTCAAAAGCCTGAAATTCAAAATATTGATTTGATCTTTGGACCTTTATTTCCTGTTCAAATAAGAGAGGTTTCTGCATTTGCCAAGAGCAAAGGTATTCAAAATGTTATACCGTTGCCTGTTACCAATAAAGCGTTGTATAAAAACCCTAGTGTTTCTAAATTTATTTCTTCCAAGCCTACACAAGTAAAAGCGATGGGAACTTTCGTAGCAGATAGTCATGCGGTACACAATGTTATCGTAGTGAAAAACTATCAAGATAAGAAGGATACTTATTATTGTGATGAGTTTTTGAATGCGTATCATGGACGATTGGCTGAGGAGAAAGTGCTGACAAAGGCAGATTCCGCTTATGTTGTCAAAATGAGTTCTTCGAGCAATCTAAAAAGTGTAGAAAGCAAAATGAGAGCAGATAAATTAAATGTAATTGTAGTACCTTCAGTAGATGTTGGGCATGTAAGTAATTTTATTACTAAACTCAGCAATACCACCAATAGAAATCCGTATTCCAGATATCAAGTAGTGGTTTTTGGTCTCGAAGATTGGATAGAATTTGAAACCATAGATGAAAAGTATAAAAACAGATTTAACCTGCACTTACCAGTTTCAGGACACATTGATTACAAAAGCAAACAGTCTATAGATTTTATAATTGATTACCGCATCAAGTATGGAGCTGCACCCAATAAATATGCTTATGCTGGTTTTGATGCCGGTTTTGTCAATCTCAAGGGCTTGTTTTTGTACGGAGTGAATTATGCTAAGACCTCTTATTCGTTTTTAGATCAAGAGTCGGGTATGTATAGCGGAAGCAAATATAGAGAGGTACAGCCTGGTAGTGGTTTTGAAAACCAAGCTGTTTATATGGTTAGGTATAATAATTATAAAATTGAAGTGGTAAAATAGTAAGTTATGGATTTTAAAACTTTAGTATTAGGTGCATCATTAAAGGAAGATAGGTATTCTAATAAAGCTGTTCGGAAATTAGTTGCCAACGATATAGAAACCGTTGCTTTTGGAATGAGAAAAGGTGAGGTTGCAGGCGTTACTATTGAGACAGAACGAAAGGTGTTTGAAGGAATTCATACGGTGACTTTGTATTTAAACCCAAAACGGCAAGAGGAGTATTATGATTATATTCTGTCGTTAAAACCTAAACGAGTTATTTTTAATCCAGGAACTGAAAATGAAGTTTTTTATAAAATTCTAAAAGAAAAAGGAATTCAATATGAGGTAGCTTGTACTTTGGTTTTGTTGTCTATTAATGCTTATAAGTCGTAGTTTATTTTATCCCATTTTTTGTTGTGAATAATTTGGATTAGAGAATAACACAAAACAAAAAGGCTTGCTATACATCCGTATAGCAAGCCTTTTTTATAAATTAAAATTAGAGCTTTTTAAGCATTCATATCAAGAACTACATCAGAGTGGTATTCACCAGCATCTAATTTAGCTTTGATTTTTGAGAACGTTTCTATGGTGTAGTCAACATCTTCTAAGCTGTGTGACGCAGTAGGGATTAATCTAAGAAGAATCATTCCTTTAGGCACAACTGGGAACGTAACTATTGAGGTAAATATACCAAAGTTCTCTCTCAAGTCATGCGTTAGCATAGTTGCTTCTCCAAGAGTTCCACTAAGCATTACAGGAGTTACACACGAGTTGGTGTTACCCAAGTTAAATCCAGCTTCTTTCAGTCCGTTTTGTAACGCATCTACGATTACCCAAAGTTTCTTTCTTTGTGTTTCTGCTTTTAATAATTCTAACCTTTTTAAGGCGCCAGCAACTAGTGGCATTGGCAAAGATTTAGCAAAAACTTGAGATCTCATATTGTAAGATAAGAAATCTATAACATCTTTTTTACTACAAACAAAAGCACCAACACTAGCCATTGACTTGGCGAATGTTCCTAACAGAACATCTATTTCTTGATGAACACCTTGATATTCTCCAGCACCCTGACCTTTCTCGCCAAGTGTGCCAAATCCGTGCGCATCATCTACTACCAACCTAAAACTATGACCTTGTTTTCTAAGCTCTACAATTTCTTTAAGTTTTCCTTGATCACCACTCATTCCAAAAACACCTTCGGTAATCAATAAGATACCACCGCCTGTTTTTTCAGTTATTTTAGCAGCTCTTTCAAGTTGCTTTTCGCATTTTTCTATATCATTGTGAGGGTACACAAAACTTTTACCAGGGTGCATTCTTACTCCATCAACTAGGCAAGCATGACACTCACTATCATAAACAATTACATCATTTCTATGCGTAAGAGAATCTACAATACTCATAAAACCTTGGTATCCAAAATTCAATAAATAAGCAGCTTCCATTTCCATAAAATCCGCTATTTGTCTCTCAAATTCTTCGTGAAGATCCGTTTGGCCACTCATCATTCGAGCCCCCATCGGGTACCCCAGACCCCATTTAGCCGCTGCATCAGCATCTGCTTTTCGTACCTCAGGTAGATTAGATAATCCTAAATAGTTATTGATACTCCAAGTCAGCACTTTTTTACCTCTAAAGGTCATGTGCGCATCTATTTCTCCTTCTAATTTAGGAAAAGTAAAATACCCATGAGACTCCTTCATGTGCTTTCCTAATGGGCCTTTATTATTGGCAATTCTTTCAAAAATATCCATATTATAGATTTTTAGTTTTTAAATCGGAGGCAAATGTAGCGTTATTATCACAACAAGAGATAAGAGCCCTTAATATTTATTAACTATTTAGCTGTTAATGGTTAAAAACTAGAAGCTAACCGATCCAAAATGTAAGCTCATAGATAGTTGTATTTCCTGACATGCGCTAAGTAGGGCG
>CAMZLL010000082.1 GCA_947311505.1 uncultured Cryomorphaceae bacterium | reverse complement strand
TTTTCGCCACATTTCACCACCATTTATTGAATCTTGATTGCAATTATATTTATATCCATCTACATTTAAAACAGGAATAAAATACAATTCAGAATTATCAACAATCGCTTGCACTTCAGGATTAGTAGCGTGATTTTCGAGCAAATACCACATATAATAAATCAATTGTTGCATAGACATAGGTTCACGAGCGTGGTGTATTGCATCATAAAGCATTTCGGGTTCGTTTTCATCCACATTGGGATTGTCAGATATTTTCACCCAAAATATGGATTCACCATTGATGGTTTGAAAATTTGAAATAGGTGCTCTTGCTGTTATGAGGTTTGGATACGCAGCGGCCATTGCGTCAAGTTCTGCTAGCATTTCATAATAGGTGTAAAATCCTCCCATGCTCCCCAATTCCCAATTAGAAGGTGTGGCATATGTAGGTGCACTAACACCAGAGCAATTCGAGTTTTTGTTTAGGTTGTCTAAAGATTCCATTTCTTTTTTGTCCTTTGCATTTCTATCTTTATAATATTGACTTACATCTTCGATAGATATTTCTACTTGCATCCCCATCATTCTAGCAACGTTTAGTTCTTGCTCAGAAAAATCAGATTCAATCCAAACGCCAGGTTTAGATTTTCCATGATCTACTGCCACTCCCTGGTTGACTAATGCCAAAAGCCCTTGAGCAGATCCATAAAAAATCTTTGCTCTGTGATAGGTGGTTTTTTCTTTTTTAGTCAGTATTTGATTATTCGATTGAGAAAAGTTGGTGGTAGCCATGAAAAAAAGCAATAATACAATAGACGTAAATCTCATATAAATGTGTATTTGGTTGTTCGGTAAAGTTATAGAAAAATTTATGAGTTGCAATATCTCTACAAATTATTATTATTTCACCCCCAAAATAAATGTTCTTTCTTCAGTAAATGCGAATAGAAAATACTTATGAAAAAGGTTTTCTGTTTTGCGTGAGGGATAGAAATAGCATTCAATAAAAGCTTTTGGAGATTTTATACCAAAATAATATTGAAATGTGCCTTATAAATCGTTTCTTTTGTTCACTTCTTTTCTTAAAAAAATAAACCATAGCTATGACAACATTTCAGAATTATTTTGGTGTGAGTTTTGGTCTTCTAAATTTAATAAATGCCGAATCAATTGGCTTTTTTAATTTAATTCTGCTACATTTGTGCCGAATTTAGGTTCAAGAGGGTTTGCAAAAGCCTTTGAGATTAAAATGGGAATCTTGTGGAAATCAAGAACTATACCCGTAGCTGTAAGCTTCTGTTCTATGAGAATAGAAAGTGTTTTGCTAAAATCCACTGCTTGAAATTACAAGTGGGAAGGAGCAAAATATAAGAAGTAAGTCAGAAGACCTGCCCATATTCAAATTATATGCTTTCGGGATAAAAGCAATGTAAGTAAACCTAATGTCGGGCGGCATTTTCTTTACCCATTGATTTTTTCTCTTTTATTAATCTCATTTGATTCAAAAAAATAAACGAATCAGATAAAAAAATGTAAAAGAATGAAAAAACTTTACTTTATGGCTGCAGTACTTATCGCAGCAAGTGCAACAGCACAAACAACAGTTGATTTTGAAGATCTTACACTTTCAGGTGTAGAGACCACTTGGAATGGAGACGATTTGTCTGGCGACTTTTTAAGTGGTACAGATTTTAGTTTTGAAAATGCTTATGATACCGCATGGAATTATTGGGCGGCAGGTTTTGCTTACTCAAACATTACTACAGATACCTTAGTTGGTGTTCCAGGCTTACTTTCTTCTTATGCTGGTGGTGGTGTAGGTGGTTCTGGAATATACGCAATAGGTCAAAATAATGCAAACTTGACCATTACTGGAGCTGGTTTTCAACCAATGTCTATTATGGTTACCAATAATAATTACGCTGCACATTCTATGCTAAATGGAGATTCTTACGGAAAAGTATTTGGAGATTCTCTTAATGCTGCGGGTGTGAACGATGGAACTAACGGAGAAGATTGGTTTTTATTAGAAGTAAGAGGATATGATGCTTCTGGTTTTGTAGATTCTACATTAATATATCTTGCAGATTATCGTTTTGCAGATAATACACAAGATTATATCTTAAAAGATTGGACTTCATTTGATTTAAACCTTACACCAGGTGCTTACACACAATTGTTATTCAAGTTGTCATCATCTGATGTTGGTCAGTGGGGAATGAACACTCCAGCATTTTTTGCTATTGATAACATCGTGTTTAATTCTGTAGTAGGAACAGAAGAATTAACGATAAATACCTTCAATGTTTATCCAAACCCTACTGCTGATTTGATTAACATTAACACGGATGAATCCAATGCTTCATACGTTATTACCAATCTTCAAGGACAGGTAGTATTGTCAAGTTCTATAATAGGAAGCAGCACTCAAGTAGATGTAAGAAATCTATCTACTGGTTTATATCATATTTCAGTTATTACTGATGCAGGAATCATCACTAAAAAATTCCAAAAAATATAATTGTTTTTGTTTAAAAGCTAATGCAAATTAGCTGATAGTTGATGAAGCCTAACCTAAAATTTTAGGTTAGGCTTTTTTATACTGATTTATTCATTGGTTTTCGTTTTGAAAACCAAAATACCAATAGAGTTGAGAAGCGTAGCAGTTTTTTAGTAAAGGAATTTTGAGCAGTTACAATTATAGCAGGTAGTTTGGCTTTGAAATAAAGAACTTATGAATAATTCGGATTATATGATAATATGGAATTAGAAGAGAAAATAAAAAATTCGGAAACTAGAATATTTAAAGCGGTTTTTCCAAGTACTACAAATCATTATGACACGTTGTTTGGTGGGGCAGCATTATCGCTAATGGACGAAGTAGCTTTTATTACTGCGACTAGATTTACAAGAAAAAGATGTGTTACTGTTTGTAGCGATCGAGTTGATTTTAAACACCCAATACCATCGGGAACAATTATAGAGTTGGTGGGGAAAGTTTCTAAAATAGGAACAAAAAGTTTGGATATTCAAGTTGATATTTTTATAGAACAGATGTACGAAAACAAAAGAGAAAAAGCCATTACAGGAAAGTTTACTTTTGTAGCAATTGATAAAAATAAAAAACCCACTAAAATATAAATGATGAAACTATTTAATACACTTATAGGACTATGTAGCTTCTACGTAGCATGTGCGCAGGGTTCTTTTGCTCCTGACGCAGATACACAGGGCACTACTGCAATACACAAAGACAGCAGTGCATTTGTTGCTTGGGCAAATGGATGTACTACTGATAGAGGTCCACAAAATATTTCAATTTCTAATTCGCCTATCGTTGTTTTAGGTGCTGATAATAACGCTACAGATAAAAGCGGAATCAACGGTGTGGTTAGCCTAGGAGATGGAGGAAGTGCACTACTTACATTTGCTACTCCTATTACCAATGGAGCAGGAAATGATTTTGCGGTTTTTGAAAACTCTTTTAGCAATACATTTTTAGAATTAGCTTTTGTATCTGTCAGCTCTGATGGTGTTAATTTTACGAGATTTCCCGCTACTAGCGAAACACAAGATACTATTCAGGTGGGTACTTTTGGAAACGTTGAAGCCTCTTACCTGAACAATCTTGCTGGAAAATATAGAGCGCAATACGGAACTCCTTTTGATTTGGCAGAATTAGATGGTACTTTTGGATTGGATGTTAACGCTATAACCCACGTAAAAATAACAGACGTTATAGGTTCTATAAACGACAATTATGCTTCCCTAGATCAATATGGAACTAAAATAAACGACCCGTATCCTACAGATTTTAATTCTGGCGGTTTTGATTTAGATGCGGTAGGTGTCATTCATGCTTTGCCAGTTTCTATTAGTGAGCAAAATGATTTGGTAAAGATGTATCCCAATCCTGCGCAAGCAAACTTTACGGTTAAAGCTCATTTTGGTGAAACAATATATATATATGACCAGCTTGGTACAATTGTGTTACAAAAAAAACTTATTGAAACTACAACTCAAATAGATTGTAAACCTCTAGCAAGAGGCGTTTATGTTGTACATATAAATGGACGGACTTCTAAATTGATTTTGAATTGAATCTAGCACTAAAATACTGTTTTATTCTTTTTGCAACTTTTTTTAAGAGTTATCGAACCTTATTTTTTTTGCTTTTCATTGGTTCGATAACCTTTGTCAGCGCACAATCAGACACCTTGCCTGAGTTTGAAAAAAGTGTAACTATTCAAACACCGAACACTACTTTTAAGATTCAGACTATAGATTCAGTTCGTATCGAACGCTTACAAGGAAAATCTATTGGAGAATTGTTAAATCAACAAACTAGCATTTTTATAAAGTCTTATGGAATGGGGGGTATTTCAAGTCTTTCGATAAGGGGAGGAGGGGCTAGCCATACACAAGTGTTTTGGAATGGAATATTGATTAATTCACCTACGCTCGGTCAAGCAGATTTGTCGTTGTTGCCTGTAGATTTTGTAGATGAGGTAGCCATTCATTCGGGGTCTTCTAGCACAATAGACGGTAGCGGTGGTATTGGAGGAAGTGTGCAGTTAAATTCCAAAGCTCAAGCGCAAACTTTTTTTGAATTTACTAAAGAATTGGGTAGTTATGGAATAGATAAATTGAGTTTAAAGGCCAATATTCATAAACAAAGACTAACCAGTAAAACGGTTGTGTTTAAAAATACAGCATCAAATGATTTTAGCTATCAAGATTACGCAGAGATTGGAAAACCATTAGTAAAACGAGATAATGCATCCACCTTTTCATACGGTTTTGCGCAAGACTTACACATAGATTACGATCGAATTCACTTCGCAACTCAATTTTCTTTTGTGGATTTTGATAGAAATATACCTGTTGCTATTGGTGTGGTGTCTCAAATGCAAAACCAACAAGATCAATCTATAAAGATGCTTATTTCTATTGATAATAAGTCCTATAAAAATAAGATAACCACCAAACTGGGCTGGATCAATGATGTGCTTCGATATGAAAACAAATCTACCGGTTTATTATCTACCGTAAAAACGGCTACGATTGTGGCGCAACTGCAAAATAAAATGGTTTTAAAAAATGATTGGTTTTGGAGAAATCAAATCAATCAGTATAATATATCCGCTCAATCTTCTGGATTTCCAGAGGGGAAAACTCAAAATAGAACCGCTCTTTTTTCTGAACTCTTGAAAAAAATAAAGAAATTCGATTTTTCTATTTCATTACGAGAAGAATTAATCGACTTTAACGCTACTCCTTTAATTCCTACACTTGGTGTAAAATATCGATTAGTTAAAGGGCATCATTTTTATTTTAATGCTACTCAAAATTATCATTTTCCTACACTAAATGATTTATATTGGAGTCCTGGTGGAAATCCTAGTTTACTCCCCGAACAAGCACTACAGACAGAAGTGGGATATGGTTTTAAAACAAAATCTAAACTAGAATTTAAAGCAACTGTTTTCTATTCTCAAACACAAAATTGGATACTCTGGTCGCCAACAATCAACGGTTATTGGTCTCCTCAGAATATAAAAACAGTAGCTAAAAAAGGAGTAGAATTAAATACTTCCAAAAAGTGGAAATTTGCACCACGCAAATTCGTTTCTCTATTTATAAATTATCAATATGTGAAAGCTATTAATTTAGAGTCTTACATTAATAATGAGGAAACTATTGGAAAAGATTTAATCTATACTCCGAGGCAAATATTAAATATTTCGGTAATGATGGATATCCATAGATGGAGTTTTTACTATCAACAAACCCTAACTTCACGTTTTTATATAGATAGAGCAAACACTACCTATATGCCCTATTCTGCCCCTGCCAACGTCAAGTTAGATTATCGCTTTGCAGAGCAAAATGTTATTCTTAAAGTGGGAATAGGTATGTATAATATTTTTGATGAGGCCTATCAATTGGTTGCAAATCAACCATTGCCCGGTAGGTATTTTGGTTTAACTTTGAAAATGAAATTTAAAGAATGAAGTACCTTGTTTACATAATCATACTACTGCTACTTATTCGTTGTAAAAAACAAGAGATAGGCCCACAATGTCCTTCTTGCGTCACATCAATAAAGTCCGTTTCAAAGACTGTTTTGATTGGATGCGAGGGTAATTTTGGCTGGGGAAATGCATCTATTTCTTTATACGATTCCGAAAAAAAAACCGTTCAACAAAATCTGTATCAAAACGTAAACGGTACTGTGTTGGGAGATGTTTTGCAATCGTTTCATCTTTTTCAAGGTAAATTGTATGCGGTTCTTAATAACTCAGGAAAGATTACGATACTAGACACAACAGATTTTACTTATCAAGGAGAAATTAGTGGAATGACGAGCCCAAGATATATGCTCGGGTTGTCAACTTCCAAGGCTTATGTTACAGATTTGTATAGTAACGATATTTACATTGTCAATCCTGCTACACAATCTATAATAGGAGGTATCGCAACCAATCATTGGACGGAGCAAATATATCAGTTTGATGGCCCCGATAAGGTTTATGTATGTGTGATGGATACCAATTGGGTTTTTGTGATAGATCCGGTATCAGATGTTATAACCGATACAATTTTTGTTGCAAAATCTCCCTCTGGTATCGTGCAAGATGCTCAAAACAAACTTTGGATATTGTGTACGGGGGGCATTTCTCAAGAATTAGCAAAACTTTATCGTTTTAATATTACCAATCAACTTATTGAACAGGTTTTTACTTTTTCTAATCTTTCAGACTCTCCCAACAACTTGAGAATCAATAAATCTGGAACGGAACTTTATTTTTTAAATGGTGGTTTTCAAAGTATGGCAACAGATGCTCCTAGTTTGCCTTCAGGAAATGTTATCAATTCAAATTCAGCTCTTTTTTATGGAATGAACGTTAATCAAAGTACAGCTGATATTTATATTACTGATGCCATCGACTACGTGCAACCTGGTTTAGTTTATCGTTTTGATTCATTGTTTAATCCATTAGACACCATTCAAACAGGAATAATTCCTCAGGCTATATGGTTTAAGTAATGTTATATTCTGTAATGTCAAATTTCAGAATGGTTTGTGGGTAAAATCATGTATATTAGCATCTTATAAAACCTAACTAAAATAAAAATTATGAAAAAAACACTTTTACTTTTAACGGTACTTATTTTCGCCTTTAGTACGCAAGCTGCCACTTTTAATGTAACAACTTCGGGGTTGTCTTATACCCCAGCAACAGTAACTGCTAGTATTGGAGATACTGTTCAATTTACAATTACACAAAATCATCCTACTTTAGAGGTTTCTCAAACCACTTGGGATGCTAATGGTACTACTCCTTTAGGTTCTGGTTTTGGCAATCATGTTTCTAATTTTGAAGTGGTTATTACAGCTTCATCACCTGATACTATTTATTATGTTTGTACCAATCATGTTGGTTCGGGTATGAAGGGTATTATTGTAGTTGATGCTGGAACTTCAACTGCTATCAATGAAGTTGAGGCTTCTAATATTGCCATTGGACCTAACCCCGTAGTTGGTAATGTCATTAATTATTCTTTTACCAATCAAGTTTCTCCAAGTAGTATTACTATTTATAGTATCTCAGGGCAGATAATAGAATCGGTTAATGTTTCCACTACTTCAGGAGTAATTCCTGCTAATTTTGCAAAAGGGAATTACATTCTTAAAGCATACAATCAAGTAGGTGAGATAATAGCTACTGAAAAGATTATAGTAGAGTAGATTTACTTTTTATATTTTATTGAAGGGCTGTTATTAAGAATTAACAGCCTTTTTTGTTTTAAAAGATTAAATTTTCTTTAGATTTTAAAGAATGTACATCAATATCAAAGGCAGTAAGCACAAAAGGAATTTCTCGTATTTTTTTAAGAACCTCGATCATTTCTATAGGGTAATTATCTGTTATCATCAGTAGATAATCTGCTTGTACTTTTTCAGGAATTAAGTATCCCATTGAGCTCCTATTGGTCAATAAACTATAGTCGTTATCCAATTCTTTGTCGTAGAAACTATATGCGGAGTGATGGCTGTATCTATTCGATTTTTTAATGATGACTTCTATATCTTCTTCTTTTCTTTGCAACGCAATGTTTAAATACTTATTTAAACCCCAAGTAATACGGTAGTCTTTTTCATGACAACTGATTCCTATCAATTTAAAATCAAAATCATATTCTTCATCAAGAAGGTATTTCATACGATTAGTATTTAGCTATTTTGATTTTAGTGCCTGTTTTTAAGTTTTTAAAGTTTAAGTGGCTATTTAAGGCTTTGATTTCATTGAGATTGGTGTGTTTGTATTTTTGGGAGATGTCCCATAATGTATCGCCTTTTCGGATGGTGTAATAAAAATATTCTCCGCTATTTGAATGAGCAGTTTTATCGGCTAATAATTCGGTCTTATGTTGTGTTGCTGTTTTATTTGAGGTAGGTTCAAAAACCAATATTTTGCGACCTTTTTTCATTTTTATTTTAGTTCGGGTATTCCATGCTTTTATATCTTGTTCAGAACAATCGTATTTTTTTGCAATACTAGCTAATGTTTCTCCTGTCTGTATATAGTGGTATTTTTGAACACGTGCAGGTTTGTTGGCTGCTACCAAATATTTATTTTCCAAAGAAGAATACTTATAGATTGAATCTTCAAATTCTAAAAATTTACCGATATACTTTACGGGCATTTTCAACGTATAAAATCGATCGGGTGATTTGGGCATTACCTCCGTTATAAACATTGGATTTAAGTAGGCAAATTGTGTCCTATTGTAACCTGTCCATTCTTCTAATACGCCAAATTCTACTCGGTTACAAACATGTACGGTGTCCATTTCATAGGCCAAAAACTCTGGAACTTTTGGATATATATTATGCTCCGAAGCATAGTTCATAATATAATTTACAGCAATGAATGCAGGAACATAATTTCTAGTTTCTCTGGGCAAGTACTCTCGTATTCCCCAAAAATCTGTTTTCCCGCCAGATCTTCGTATTGCTTTATTTACATTACCAGGTCCGCAGTTATAGGCAGCCAAAGACATACTCCAATCTCCGTAAATGGCAAACATTTTACTCAAGTATTTGCATGCAGCTTCTGTAGCCAAATAAGGGTCGCTTCGTTCATCTATTAAGGATGTGATTTCTAATCCATACGAACGACCAGTAGCAGGCATAAATTGCCAAAGTCCTCCTGCTCCCATGTGGGAACGAGCGTGTGGTTTCAATGCCGATTCGACTATTGGTAAATATTTCAATTCCAGCGGCATGTTGTGAGCAATTAACTTCTCTTCGAATAATGGAAAGTAAAGTTCTCCAATACCGAGCATACGCGATGTTAAACGATGCCTTTTGTAGGCATATAATTTTATCATGGCGAGTGTAGCAGGTGTGAATTTAAATTCAAAAGGGGATTGTTCATCTAGCAAGGCTAATCGAGCTTCAAAAACAGAATCAGGTGGAGATGGTTTATAGTTCTCAAGGTGATTTAATATGTTTAGAAAATTAGTGTCGGTACTAAATGAAGATAATTCTGCAAAATGAGCGACCAGCATACTGTCATAATAATCTACAAATGATAAATCTATTTCTGATTCTACTTTTGCAGTTTCTGTGGGGTTGATAGTATCTTTTTGACCATAAAAAATACCACAAAAAAGCAATGTAACTAATACAATATGTAATTTGTGACAATTCATTGCTGTTTATTTTTAAAAGTAACTAAAATCTATTCCCCCATTATATCTGAAGAGAATTGTAACAATTTTTCATCAGTATGTTTTGCAGACATCACTTGCATTCCAAAAGGCATTCCGTTAGTATGAGTTGCCAAGGGTAATGATATAGCTGGTATGCCTGCTAGATTGGCATGTACGGTAAATATATCTTGTAGGTACATCGTTATTGGATCTTCAATATTTTCCCCTATTTTAAATGCTGTTGTGGGGGCTGTTGGTAAGATTAAGAAGTCATACGTTTTAAAAAGTTCTTCTGTTTTTTCTTTTATCAACCTTCTTACTCGCATTGCTTTGGTATAATAAGCATCAAAATAACCTGCACTAAGCACAAACGTGCCTAGCATAATGCGCCTTTTTACCTCTTTACCAAAACCTTCACTTCTTGTTTTTAGATAAGTGGTATCTATATCTGTAGCTTTGTTACTTCTGTATCCATAATGTGCACCATCATATCTCGACAAGTTTGACGAAGCTTCAGCAGTAGTGAGTACATAATAATTAGGAATCATGTAATCTAAAAGATCAAAACCAACACTTTCTACGGTGTGTCCATCGTTTTTAAGATTAGTGATCCATTTATTGGTATAGTCTTTTATTTCAGAATCCAAACCATTGGTATCAATACACTCCTGAATGTAACCAATCTTATATTTTTTTCCTTTGTTTTCTTTTATTAGCTTAGAAAATGCAGGCACATCCAGTTGAGACATCGTGCTATCGTATGCGTCTTTTCCTGAAATTACTTCTGTTATTAATGCAGCATCTGCTACCGTATTCGTAAGTGGACCTATTTGATCAAAACTTGATGCGTATGCCAATAATCCGTACCGAGAGACTTTTCCGTATGTTGGCTTATAACCAACCAAGCCGCAATAAGAAGCTGGTTGACGAATAGAACCTCCTGTGTCACTTCCAAGAGCTGCCAAGCACAAACCTTCGGCAACTGCTGCTGCAGAACCTCCAGAAGAACCGCCTGGTACTCTATCGTTTTGAATAGGGTTTAATACGCTTCCATACGCAGAGTTTTCGTTAGATCCACCCATTGCAAATTCGTCACAGTTTAGTCTGCCTATGATTATGGCATCTTCTGCCAAAAGTTTTTCGATTACAGTAGCGTTATAAATTGCTTCAAATCTTTCCAGTATTTTAGAAGAACCAGAAACTTTATGGTCTTTATAACTAATGTTATCTTTTATGCCAATAACCATTCCTGCCAAAATTCCAGCAGTTTTGTTTTTTAGTTTTTCATCTACAAGTTGGGCTTGTATTTTTGCACTTTCTGCAAAAATTTCTAGCACAGCATTTGTTTTAGAAGCTTCTATTTTTTGGATATAATAATCGACTAGAGACACACAATTCGTTGCCCCAGTATCTAAGTCTTTTCTAACTTTTGAGTAGGATGTGTAAGAATTCAAAAGAATACGGTTTTAAAATTATGCTTTATCGCTTTCTAATTTCTTGTTGTCAGAATCTTCTTTGTCGCCTTTTGAAGCGTCTTTAAATTCTTTCATTCCTTGACCTAATCCTTTCATCAATTGAGGGATTTTTTTTCCTCCAAATAATAAAAGAACTACAACTAGAATTGCCACTACTTGCCAGGGGCCAAAAGCTCCTAAAATTACGATGTTTAATATACTTGTTCCCATTGTTTTATATAATTGTTGCAAAAGTACGAAATTCCACTGTAATAAATGAAAAAGGCGTCAACTTTAACAAGTCAACGCCTTTTTTATAGGGTTTTTATACTTTAAACCTAGAATTTGTAAGCAAATCCTACAGCTAAAACTTCTTTGAATTGAGTTTTAGGACCTTTTTTAAGTAGTGCATTTCCGTCTGCATCCAAATAAGGAGACCCGTCTTCTCTTTTTAATGTCTGTGGAACTCTTAATCCGTTCACTACGTCATAAGTTTGTATTGCTATATCGTGATCGTAGATCAAGTTCGTTGTAAGACTTACAGTAAAGTATTTAGCTACTTTAGCGGTCAACGCTGCATTCCAATTTATATCAATATTTTGTGGATTTTCTTGATAGTTGGTGAATAACGATAGATCTGTTTTAAAGGCTAAATTTTCATTTCCAAACACTTTTGGTTCTGTAAAAGTTGCTTTTAAGTATCCCCCAAACTCTGTACGAACACCTTCGTTTGCTTTTACGCCATAGTTGTCATATTTTCCTAATGAATCGTCTAGTACCGTTGTTACTTTAAGAGTCGCAGGAGATAAAAACATAGAGAATTTTTTACCTGGTTTATAATCCATTCCTATTGCAAAAGTAGTGTAAGAAGGCGCTAACATATTAGATAAATAATTACCAATAGCTTGTTCTGTTGCTCCTGCGTAACCTTCTACAAATTGTGTTCTAAAGTTTAATAAAGCAGCGTAATACCAATTCTTGCTAGCTTTTCTTCCAAATTTAGAGTTCAACTCGATTCTATCATCATTTTTGAACCAAGGTGCTCCAAAACCTGTTTTGATAACTCCATAAGACATATCTAATGAATTATCCCAAGCATTTTTTCCTTTAGAATAGTTAGCGAATAATCCCAATACTCCTTGTAATGATACTGAGTTTTGACCACCACCGGCCCAATTTGTTAACGACACTTGTGTTGCGTTTACATTAAAAGTTCCGCCTTTATCCCATGTTTTGGTTGAGTCAGAAGATCCTTTGGTAGCAGTTTTTAATGCTTTTTCTGCTCCGTCTAATTGCGCAAAGTTTGTTGTTGCTATTAAAGCTGTTGCTATTAATATAGTTACTCTTTTCATATTTATGTTATTATTTATAATTGTGTTTGTTATTTCGTTTCGTGTACGTGTACATCCATTTGTGGGTAAGGAATGTTTAAACCTTCTTTGTTGAAGGTGTTGTAAACTTGTTCATTCATTTTGAAAAATACATCCCAATAGTCTGCTTGTTTTACCCAAGCTCTACAAGCAAAGTTCACAGAGCTATCTGCCAAAGCCTCTACCTCCACAAATGGTAATTCTGGGGTTTTTGATACTTGTGGATTGTTATTCAACAAATCTTTTAGAATTTCTCTAGCTTTTTCAGTGTTGTCTCCATAGCCGATTCCAAAAGACCAATCTACTCTTCGATATTCTTCGGTTGAAAAGTTTACCATAGCGCCATTAGACAATGGTCCGTTTGGTAATATAACTGTTTTGTTATCTAATGTAGTTAATACAGTAACGAACGATTGTATTTCTTTTACAACCCCTAAGTATCCTTGCGCCTCTATTAAGTCTCCTACTTTAATCGGTTTAAATAACAATAAGATAACACCTCCAGCAAAGTTTTGTAATGTTCCTGATAACGCCATACCTATTGCTAAACCTGCTGCTGCAAGAATAGCTGTAAAAGTAGCCGTAGGGATTCCCAATATTCCTATTACTGTTATAAACAATAGTACTTTTAGTACTGTTCCAATTAAATTGGTTAAAAATGGTCGCAATGTAGGGTCAACTTCTTGTTTTTCTAATCTTGAAGCAAACATTGAAGTTGCTTTCTTTACGATTTTTAAACCAATCCAAAGTACCCCTAACCCTATGGCTAAGTTGGTAGCAAAAGGTACTAGGTCTGTTTTTATAAAAGGTTCTATGTATTCACTTATTATGCTCATAATGTGTTTGTTAAATTGTTTAAAATTATTTTGGGTGCGAAAGTATATTTTTTTTCGTGATACACAATTGTTTTTTCGATGAATTACACTTCAGCTTAGAAGTGCGGTTAGATATGCTGGTTAATCGTCTGTTTTCATTTTCTTTTTGGCTACGATAAGGAGTGTAGCAATAAGAAAAAAGGCTGTGAACATTAATCCAATATATATGTAGTTATTTGAGTTTGTTCGAGTTCGTGTAGGTTTTGGTTTGGACGTAAATCCCTCGTTTTTATGAGCTGGAGTTGTTTTTTTATTTACAATCCAATTTTCTATCTTACTCCCTTTTGTTGGGTTTGTTTTTTGCAATGATTTGTTTTTTAATTCAATGTACTCTTTTTTTATGTTGTAATACAATGAATCTACGGTTTGCAGATTAGCATCTACTATTATTATTTTATCTTTTTTAGATGAAAAACCAAATCCCATATCAATTTTACAAAGGTTATAGTCGTCATAATATTTTAGGTAATCTGCTCTTGATTTACACACTACGAAATAATCGTTTGGGAATATATAACTTGATTCAGGAAATTTAAATAGTTCATCGTCTTTGGTTGTAAGCTCCCATCCAGACAGAGAGATAGTGTCTTTTGAAACGTTGTAGAACTCGATCCAATCTCCACTAGCCTGTGTAGAATCTTGTTTGAATGAAATTTCATTAATAACAATATCACCTTGGTACTGGCTAAATTCTTTTTTCTTGAAAAGAGGTGTAAGCGTTATATCTTCCGTAAGGGATAATACTAATTTTGAAGTTGAATCAGTTGTTCCTATCCATTTTATAAATTCATATCCTCTGTATGGAATTGCTTCTATATATATCGGGCAACCTTCGAAATACCAACCATTAAAAGTCTTATTTACGTTCAATGAGTTTAATTTTACATAGCCTTGTTTAGAGTTTATAGAATCCAACTGTACTAAAATAGTGTCTTGTAAGTTAAATTTATTCATTATAAACCTTCGCAAATACGAAGGTCTGTATGTCGCAAAATCTTTTATTTTCGTAATATTTCTTTCCCATTTTTCTATTGGAACTGGCCATTTCTGTATGTGAAGAGGAAATTCATTATTGATCAAGTTTTTAATAGAATCAATTTTAAAATTAACATTTTCACTACTAAAAATAGTGTTTAAATGATCGGCAAACCGATTGATATAGACTTCTTTAATGCTATCATTTTCTAATAATTTTCTAATAATCAAAGTTGCCCAATCTGGATTTGGCCATTTTTCGTTTGTTTTGGTGGTCATTTCTTTTAGTGTATTTACCTTGTAGGCTTTCCAGTCACCAATACCCATTCCTAAATCCAGATCAAATAAAATCCAACGCCAACGAGCTCCGTCTTTCTGTTCTCGCCAATATCTTATGTTTCCTCCGGCATCACCATTATCACTGTAAATTTCCGCAAGGTTGTAGTTGATATAATTGTCAATATCCATCAAAGTATTAAGGTGTCTAATGTTTGAGGTGTCCGAAAAATCTGTTGAATTGATGTATCGAATCAGAGCTTTGTACGATTTTCGATTACCCGCTTGTAAATCATTGCGGTGCTTCATTAAATCCACACTGTCTTTATTTGCGCCACAATTGTATCTCAGGTAATGTTCTGTTATTTTCTCTCTAATATTGTGAATACCCCAATACGCTCCATTGATATATACAACCGCTGGTCTATAGGCTTGTATCTCTAAGTCTAAAGGTGCTACTAGGTCTGTTAGAAGTGCGTCTCTAAAATGCGTTTTGTTAAAGTCCCCCCCAGAACTGCGAAGTATGAAAGACTTGAATTTCTTAATGTCTTTGTTTGGAAAAATTTGGTACTTAAATTTATTAGGACCATATTCGGTTTTGGCAAAAATGGCTAATGATTTCATAGGTAGTCCCTTGCTATATCCACCAAAGATACGAATACCACCAGGTTGGTTAAATCCCAATGAATTATCTGGTTCATAAAACTCAATGTTAATTTCTCGTTCCCAACCTTTCCAAAAGTTGGCTCTCTTATAGGGCTGAACCGAGTCTGCGCAACATCCTTTTACATAGATGCCTCTGCTGTATCCAAAGAAGTCATCGGGTTTGATGGCTATAGACACCACTGCCATGTCAAATGTTCTTCCGATGATATACGATTGCGTGGCTATTCCTGTTCTTTTCCCATTCTTATAAAATGCAGCACGAATTATAGTTATGGTATCAAGCTCAAATGGTTTACTATATGCGTTAGCATACAGATTAGGCTTGGAGCCATCCAATGTGAAGAAAACCTTATATCCTATAGTGTCTATGGATACAATCAAAGATGTGGTGTCGTACAGTCCTCCACGAATAGAAAATCTAGAATGCAATGAATCGTTTTGACTATAATTGGCGTTCCATAATCCGATTGATAAAACTAGAAAGAAAAGTCGAAGTGTCTGTTTCATATATGCTTACAAAATTGGTCATTATTATTTCTAAAAATACAATCATTGTTTAAAAACATTAATAGCTATTTGTTAATTAGTCCTTAGTTGGTTATTATTCGTTGGATTTATTATCTTTGAGGAAAATCAAGATATTTCATATATGACATCAAAACAATTTGTTACCGATCACAAAGAACGTTTAGTAGCGGAATTAACCTCTTTTTTAAAACTAAAATCAGTTAGCGCTGACCCTGCATATCTATCTGAGATGAGACTTACAGCTGCTTTTGTATTGAAAAGCTTGCAAGATGCTGGGGTTTCAACTTCAGAAATCTGCGACACAGCTGGACACCCTATTGTTTATGGAGAATATATAAAAGATGTTTCATTACCTACGGTATTGGTTTATGGGCACTATGACGTGCAGCCTGCTGACCCTATAGAACTATGGGATAGCGACCCTTTTGATCCGGTTATAAAACCAACAGAAATACATCCTGAAGGGGCTATATTTGCTCGTGGAGCCTGTGATGATAAAGGTCAGGTCTATATGCATATCAAGGCAGTAGAGTATATGATTGCAAATGACACACTTCCTTGTAATGTGAAGTTTATGATTGAGGGAGAAGAGGAGGTCGGTTCTACCAACCTCGCTATTTTTATTAAAGAAAACTCGGCAAAATTAAAAGCGGATATTATTTTAGTTTCTGATACATCTATCATAGCCAACGATATACCTTCTATCACCGTTGGGCTTAGAGGATTGAGTTATGTTGAGGTGGAAGTTACAGGGCCTAATAGAGATTTACATTCGGGAGTATATGGCGGTACTGTAGCAAATCCGATAAATGTACTTACAAAAATGATTGCTTCGCTCACTGATGAAAATGAGCGCATAACCCTACCTGGTTTTTATGATAATGTGAAAGATGTAAGTGAGGAGGATAGAGCCGAAATGGATAAAGCCCCCTTCGATTTGGATGCCTATAAACAAGATTTGGGAATAGCTGCTGTATCTGGAGAACTAGGATATACAACCAATGAACGAACTTCTATTCGTCCAGCATTAGATGTGAATGGTATTTGGGGAGGATATACTGGAGAAGGAGCTAAAACGGTTTTGCCTAGCAAAGCTTATGCAAAAATTTCTATGCGGTTAGTTCCCAATCAAGATTGGAAAACAATTACAGATTTGTTTGTGAAACATTTTGAAGCAATTGCTCCTAAGAGTGTTTCAGTAAAAGTTACGCCACATCACGGTGGACAAGGTTCGGTAGTGGAAACTAATTTTGATGCTTATCAAGCTGCTGCTAAAGCCATGGAAGAAACCTTTGGTACAAAACCAATACCTACTCGAAGCGGGGGGAGTATTCCTATTATTGCTTTGTTTGAAGAGGTGTTGGGCTTAAAATCAGTTCTTTTTGGATTTGGCTTAAATTCGGATTTGATTCATTCACCAAATGAGCATTACGGTTTATTTAATTATTTCAAAGGAATTGAAACCATTCCATTGTTTTATAAGTATTATACAGAACTAAAAAAATAGAATATGTACAGATTGATTATAGGTTTCGGATTAATACTTTTTATGTCCTCGTTTAGTGGTTGTTTTGAATATGAAGATGTAGATTTTAATGGAATTAAAAGTTTCAACGTTGTCGATAAGGATATGGATAACCTAAAGATTAAATTTGGATTAGATGTTAGTAATCCAAATGCTTATAATATAAAGGTAAAAAAATCAACACTTGATATATATGTCAATGATAGATATGCAGGTAAAGCCTCTATGACGGATAAGATAATACTGAAGAAGAAATCTACAGGAGTGTATGATATCTATTTAAAAACTAACGCTAATGATATCATGAAGGCTATGGGAGGTTCACTTGGAACAATACTTAGTGGTAAAGTGAAAATAGGCGTAAAAGGAAAGCTAAAAGCTGGTGCTTATGGCATTACCAAGCCTTTTGATGTTGATTTTAGTGAAACCGTTTCCCTTAAAGGGATGCTTTAATCAGAACTATTCAGGTTTAATAACGGTATATTTTAGCTATGTTTTCGGCAATATTGATAATTACCGGATGAGTTATATTATTCTCTAATAAGTCGCAAGTGCCCGTGATAATCTTTGCCTTTATATTTAAAAATACAATAATACGTACCTTCTGAATGGTCTGCGCCATCCCAAATCATATCCGTATTGGAATAGAATAATAATGTTCCCCACCTGTTGTAGATGAATAATTCAGCATTTTCTCTTATTATTTCTCCAAACGAGGTAATGATAAAACGATCATTGATGCCATCACCTCCAGGAGTCAAAACATTGGGGATATACAAGTCAGAGAAGTTAGACGTGACAGAACAGTTTCTAATATCAATATTGTTGAATACTAAACTGTCGCAACCGTTGGATGAAACAATTGTGTCAACAATTACTTCGGAATAATACACCCAGCGATCATTAAAATAAGTACTATCGCAATAGAATGGATAGGTAATTTCGGTTTGCTCGATGGCAAAAACATTTAGATTTAAATGAATTATAGAGTCACATCCAAATTGGTTGGTACTATGGTTGATATAATCTCCCGAAACAGTATAGCTTTGACTGTTAGAAGACCAGTAAAAGTTGCCACAAGCGGCTACTGTATCAAAAGAAGAACTTAGATTGTGTATGTTTAGCTGTGTTAACAGAATACTATCGCACCCATTTTGATTGAGCAACGTATCAAGATATATTCCGGTTTGAAATTGATATTCATTTTCTAAATAGACGCTATCTCCTGCGCATTTATTGTTTGTTGTATTGGTATGTGATATACTATCTACGTTTAGTGTAATATAATGCGTGCTGTCACATCCATTTATTGAGGTGTACACTTCGTTATAGATTCCTGATGTCGTTTCAAAGTTTTGAAAAATTAAAAGACTATCCCCTTCGCAAATATTAGAGTTAGAGTAACTTTCGTTTGGGGGCAAAACATTGAGCAGTAGGGTGTAGATACTGTCGCAACCATCAGTAGAGGTTAACGAATCAACATACAGACCTGAAGAAAAATAGAATTGATTATTAAATAACGCACTATCAGAATGACAAATATCTATAGTGTCTTGAAATAGATAGGTGTCAAAGACATTGAGTGTCGTTTGGATAGTACTATCGCAATTTTGTACACTTAAATAAGTTGAAGTGTAGATGCCTGCACTATTTTGATAGTTGCCAGCAATCAATGCGCTGTCACCATTACAAATACTGATACTATTAAAAATGGTATCTCCAAAATTAATAGTAGTGGTTATAATGCTGTCACATCCCGCTATAGACTGTAAAGAATCGTAGAAAGTTCCAGAATTAAATTGATAGGCTCCATTGAGATATATACTGTCATTTGGGCAAAGAAAGAAATTTTGTGCGATGCTATAATTGGGATTGACAATAATATTAAAAATACTGGTGTCGCTGGCACAACTTCCCGTTGAATAATAAACGGCATAATTTCCTTGTGCAGAAGTGTCCATGTTGGGTATGGAAAGTATAGAATCTGAGCTGTTAAATCCATTTGGACCAGTCCAATAATATGTGCCTCCCGATAGAGCTGGTAATTGATAATAAAAGTCTTCTCCTTGACAAATATTTTGAGGCATATTAGAAATGTCAATGGTAGGAGTGATTGTAGCATTGATTACGTGCGCAGAATCGAGTGTTTCTATACAGTTAGATTGACCAATAAGAGCCAATACAGACACGGTGTTAATGCCATTAAATCCAGCATAAGAAAAAGTATTGATAGGCGAAAAGGGTTGTACGATAGTTCCATTTAGCAAAAAGGCATATTGCTGACCTCCAGAAGCGGTAAATGTTATGGTATCCGTAATGCAAAGAACGGTTGACGGATTATAATTTGAAGTCATGTTTACAAACTGATTAGTTGTTCCTGTAACTGTTATTGCTACAGTGTCGGTAGTTTGACATGGAAATAAACCAAGTGTATATACAAATTCATAAATGCCATTAGCCAGGTTAGAGGTTGAGAAATAGGCAATGTTGTCGCTAGAATTTAATAGGTTTACAGAGTCTGGTCCGGATAATTGCTCCCATTGATAATATCCAGAATTGGCAGAGGACAAGGAAGAAAGATTTCCTTCAAGGCTAACCACATTACAAGTAACAGATAGGTCTAATCCCGCATTGGCTTGATCTAAAAAACCGTAACCAATAGAAATAGTATCCTTTACTACGTTGCCTGTACATGGGTCTATGGCATTCCAAATTAAGAGTCGAGTACCGGGAAACCTGAATCCAAATTTACTCATCCTTGAATTTGAAAATAACGAGTCGGGGACATCTGAATTACATGCCCCTCCGTAAGTGGGGTAGAGCACATATACGTCTCCTTGGTCTGCGCCATCGGCTGGGACACAATCATTAGGGAAAATCCATTCTGTACCATCATCTTGTACGGTGCTCCACCATGTAGATGCTAGAGTTACGGGGTCGCTACCTGTTCCTTGGTAAGCAATTGTAGCGTTGGTTATATATACATAATCCCCAGTCACACTGACGCATTCAAAGCTATCTGCCCCAGCATCAAGAGTTAGGGGTGTTATTCGTTTTACGGTTACATAATCCATCCATTGACACCCCGTAGATATTTCAGAGACTTCAACACGAACTCTGTATCTTTTTGTACTAAAGGGAGTCACCAAAATAATGGAGTCGTTGAGCGTACTATCTACGATAGTGGCAAGAGAAGTAGGATCCCAAATGAGATTAATGCCAAATGGTTTTACCACACTCCAAGCAAAAGATAGGTTTGTATCTGCAGCTAAAGGTCTAAATTTAGCGGCTATGTGTTGATGAATTAATACCGAGTCTTCGCAAAATGTAATCCAAGGAATTTCAGAATTGGTATAAGAAGAAAAAGGAAGATCGATATCTTTCATAGTAACAACCATAGTGTCAATAAGCGTGTCTGTTACATTTGTAATAGCATTGAATTTAGTAACATGCCATATAAAGGAAATAGTGTCCATTGGGTTTTTGATATTGAACATTGCCTTACTCGATGTAGGAGATGCATTAAGAGGAAAACCGCAAGAGCTTATAATTGACGAGGAAGATACATCTCCCTCATCTGTTCCGTTATCGGGAATACATCCGTTTGGAAACACCCATTCTGTACCGTCATTTCTAATCATACTCCACCAAGAGCTCATACTTGAGTTTTGAATGGTGGCATCGTCTGGTGCAGCATTCATAAAGATGCGTCTTTTCACGGAGCTCTCAACAAATGAGTAGTTGTTGTGATTGATGTCATTGTTCAAGCGGTTTGGGTCGCATCCGACTGTTATATCTGGTCCGGCAGAAACAAGACAGGGTGAGATGTTTAAGTTTACATAATCGTACCAAGTACAACCTGAAATGGCGTCATAAACACTTACTTTTATCACATAATTACCTGCAATGAGGCTTGTTATTTGTGCAGAATCAGAAACGGTAGCATCAAGAAAACTTAAGCCACCATTCATTGGAAAATAACTCCACGTGAAAGTTAAATTAGGATCATTTTCAAGAATTTCATAATCAGTGTTAGTTGCTAACTGGCTAATAATGACTGTTTCTCCTACACATACCGATGTAAGTGGTGCGAGTTCTGTAGATGCTTGAAAATCTATATCGTTGATGATTACTTCCATCGTGTCAGAAAGTGTTACAGTAGTATTACAATCATCAGTTTCTGTTAGGTGCCAAATAAAAGTGACGGTATCTCTTGCGTTTCTAAATCTAAATGTAGGGTTAGAGGAATTGGTAGTAGTCGGAGCGTTAATGTTGCAGTTTAATACTCCAGCAGGAACTACATAAACGTCTCCCTCATCAAATCCATTAGCAGTAATACACCCATTTGGAAAAACCCATTCTGTACCGTCATTTCTAATCATACTCCACCACACTTGTGTATTGCCATCGCTTATGGTTTGATTAGAAGGTGTTGTAGTGTTCATATATACACCTCGATATAACCCTAAAGAGTCAAGACTTCCATTACATAAATTTATATCTGGGCCAATGGAGAAATTTTGTAAGGCAGGAAAATCAGAAATATAGATATTGGCAGTGTCGCTGACGATGGTAGTACCACTTGTAAATGTATAGTAAAATTGATACATGCCTTCTGTAAAACTTCCCGTCCCTAGAATATTGGTTGTTGTGGCGTTGGGTGTTGTGAAAGTAACTTGCTCAGGATTGCTAGGACTTTGTGACCAAGTAGCTATAGTACCCATAGGAGGAGAATTCCCAGTTAGATTAAAACTTTGTTTAAAACAATGTAATTCGCACAAGCCTTGAGAGGAGCAAGATTCTATAACGGGATTAATCACCGAATTATTAGATGCTGTAAGCTGTACATTGTCAATAAATACGTAACCAATCCCTGTGGCATCTATACTGCAATCGGCACCTCCCAATACGATATAGTCATAGTTTTGACTCGGGGTAAATGTAACTGTAAATGTTTGGAAGGCGGTAGTAATCAGTCCTTTATTAATAGTGGCAAATAATGGTGCGCTGGTGCCATCTCCATTGATCAGACAATAGTCAACTTGCCCAGCTGGCATCCCTCCAAAATAGCCATAAATACCAAAATCTACTTCTAAATTATTGGATGAAGGAGAGTTTGATCTAGCAAGATCTACTGTAAGTGTGTAGCTAACTCCTGCGATTAAGGAAATGTCTTGCGCTATGTACTCTCTGTATTTAGAGTTGATAGATGAGGTGTCGTCATAATTTAGATAAATCCCAGCCCACGAACAACCTTGCGAAGCATTGCCAGAGGCTAAACTAACGGTATTCGTTAAGGAGCTAAATCCAGTAAATTGACATGAACTATCTCTTGTAGTGAAAAAATCAGCAGTAGAAACATTGGTTGCTAGTGCATTTTGCCATCCAAAAACTACATTACCAAATTGAGAATGTGGAGGACTCATTGAACTGATGCAACCAGAAAACTGTTCAAATGAGGAGTTTACAAAAATAGAATCTTGCCCATAAGTAAAGATGGAACAAAGCAAGAGAAAGTGGGAAAGTTTAGTTTTCATGTCTTAGGTTAAAATCAAAGCCTAAGATAAGAATAAAAAACAAGTAAGCTTATCTTATTTTTTTATAAAATAGCAATCTTGTACTCGTTACAATTAATTTTCTAGCTCAATTTATCAATGATATCATCTTTATGTACATTATTATTCAAGTCTGTCAAAATTTCTGAAACATACGCTTCTTCTATTCCCTTGAATCCAATTTGTACAGCGAATTTTGAAATTAATTTCATTTCGTTGGCATCAATTACACCGTCTATCTGTATAAGATTAACCATATCTATCATATGTTCAAATCGCTCTCTTTTACTAATAGGAGGGATTACTGAATACTTATTAGGGTTGTCAATGATTTCGCCTATTTGAGTGTAAGTTAATCCAAGATGACGACCAATTCTTCTGATTAATGTAAATTCATCATCGCTTAACTCGCCATCAGCGCTTGCTAAAAGAACTAAATTTTTTACGTGACCTTTATCTTGTTTGGTTTCACCACTTTCAAAGTAACTTGCTATTGACATATAATATATATTTTTTGCAAAAGTAAATTTATCTTACTTATACGGAAAGAAAATGAACCAAAATTTATTAAATTTGTATAAGA
>CAMZLL010000081.1 GCA_947311505.1 uncultured Cryomorphaceae bacterium | reverse complement strand
TGGAAATTTTTTGTAAATATCATTTCTTTTAGCAACGATAATTAATACAATTTTACCTTCTTCTGTTAGCTCAAATCCTATTCTGTAATCTCCAAACCTATAACGATAATAACTTTTATAACCTTTAAGTTTTCTAACGCTTTTCAAGTCTTGAATTACATTAGCGTTTTCGCAATCTTCAATGAAACTAAGAATTTGGCTCTTAACTCTTTTTAGTTTAACCTTGTCCAAACTTTTAGAAAAGGAACGATCAAATAATACTAACATTTTAATTTTCTAAGAATAGTAGCTTTACTAACTTTTTTCCCTGTTTTTACTTCATTCATCAAAGTACCTAACGCCAAATCTTCTTTTTCAATAACAGAAAGCTTTTTAACTCTTGCTCCTAACTTCTTAGCGAGTTGCATTATCAACTCCATATTAGCTGCCGATTTTCCCTCTATAACAATTGTACTCATGTTCTTTCTTTTTCTTTATAGACGTAAAAATACATAAAATGTTTGTTATTTGTACTTTCTCATGCTATTTCCTTTTTTATCCTCAGCAAAAACAAACGGTCTTTTCTTAAAAATATCATAGCATATACTCAAATCATTACCTCTATTCTTTTCTAAAGTAGCGTATCTTCCTTTTGGATCTTTGGCTGGATGGCATTCAATGATAGCCGTAGGATTGTGCGCCATCTTATTGCCGCCATACATACTGCCGTTTTCTTTTACTTGAGAAATAAAACACCAAATTGTTTTTGGGTAGGTTTTTCTAAGGTAATTTAATTCATCTGCTGAAATTCCTAAATCAGTAACAGAATCGGCTACAATTACATCTACAAATTCAATGATATTTTTCAACTCCTCCATTGGTTTATCAATATAGCCTTTTACAAAAATATTCAATCGTCCTTTTTCAGATGTGTTCCACTCTAATGAATTTAAAGTGTCTTTTGATTCCAGACCGCCCTGTTCATAATCTATATAGGCTACTTTTCTTCCTGTTAAAGAGAATCCTTCCGCCATCTGCATAGCCAATTGACTTTTAGACGTGTGTTTTGTTCCTTTTATGAGTATTAACGCTTGATGTGGTTGAATATCTTGCACGAATTTACCAATAGGACCAGCCAGTCGAAAGATGTCTTTTGCCTCTGATGGAGCTGTAGAAGCTGGTACAAAACCTAAACCTTCAATTTTTTTGTTGTTGGTGTTGATTTTTTTTGTAGTTTTGCTCAGCGAGTTATTCGAACTATCAGCAATTGTAGCTGATATACAATTGGATAGCTCGCTATTCTTTTTTACACATACTTCTCCTTATCTACATCTGAATTTACAGGGAAAAGTAAATTTCAGACCAGACACTAATTAAACTATCAACATCTATTCAGAGGTTGTAGTGAAACCAAGAAAATTGAGGTTTCGTTTTAGTCCTTCATATTTTGTGCGTTTTACAGCAGATTTTCTAAACACCTCTTGAAATTGTTCCTTGGTCAAATCTTCCCAATCGTTTGCAGTCATCTTTAGCAAATCTTGATGCGGCAAAAACTCCGGTTCGTTATGCTGAATAGAAAACCGATTCCAAGGACATGCCGTCTGACAAGCATCACAACCAAATGCCCAGTTATCAAACTTCCCCTTCATTTCTTGCGGAATCCCCTCTTTTAACTCTATGGTAAAATAAGAAATGCACTTACTGCCATTTATGACATAAGGCTGGATAATTGCCCCCGTAGGACAAGCCTCTATGCATTTCACACAAGTGCCACAATGATCGGTATCTGGGGCATCATATTCAAACTCAACATCTAATATCAATTCTGAAATAAAAAAATAAGACCCCTGTCCTTTGTTGATAAGCAGACCATGTTTCCCAACCCAACCCAACCCAGATTTCTTTGCCCAAGCTTTATCCAATACGGGCGCAGAATCGCAAAAAACACGACCATCTATTTCGCCAACCAATCCCTCTATGTATTTATATAACTCTTTCAACTTATACTTCACCACAAAATGATAATCTTTGCCATAGGCATACATCGAAATCTTGGGAGCATTTTTGTCTGCCTGCTGATTTTCAGTATAATAATTATACAACAGACTTACCACACTTTTGGCACCGGGCACGAGCAAGTTAGGATTCAATCGCATATCAAAATGATTCTCCAAATACTGCATCTTCCCGTTATAATTATTTTTCAAATAACGCTCCAGATGCGGTGCTTCTTCCTCTAAAAAACCAGACTTTGACATCCCCACAAATGAGAACCCCAATTCATAGGCCTTTTCTTTTACCAGATATGTCAGTTTTTTCTTGTTCACTATTTTTCAAATTAACGAAAAACTTTGCATAAAAAAAGCAACATTACTAGAATGTTGCTTTATAATTAGAATATTGATCTACTCCTCTTTTCTGCACCGTAGTATTTCTACAAACTTAGTTGGGGTTTTATTAGGGCGTGCCCCTATCGGGTCGGGCTATCCACTATATCTCCGAAAGCTCCAAAAAGCTTTCGGAGGATGCCGTTCCTATCCCTCACGCAAAACAAAAAAAGAACACAACCAGATGTTAATCAATGGAATTACTCACTGACTTGTAACAACCTTATTGCTTAACCACCTTCTTAGACATGATAGTGATACCTCCGATTTTTAGTACAATGTGATACACACCTGCATCCAGTCCAGACAGATCTGCACTACCCATTGCGTTCGCAATCTCAATATCAGCAACCAATCTCCCCATATTGTCAAACAATTGAGCTGTAGCTCCTTCTGCTTCTATATCCGTTATGATAATACTAACCTCTCCATTGGTTGGATTAGGAAATACCGAAATCAAATTGTCAGATGGAGCTGCCAAACGTTCTCTTTTTGGTTTTGACATCACAAACATCTTATCTTGTGGAAAACTAGGTATTGGTTCTTGGTAAGCTACCAAATCTAAATTCTGCAAAACACTTGTTGCTCTTAAACTAGTTTTCTCATTGTCGTTTGCCTGAGAAACAGCTATCAAAGTATTTATCTTAGATGTATCATTTTTCAAATCTCCTCCATAAAATGGAGAATTTACATCTAATAATACTTGGTTCAAATCACAAAAGTATTTATGTTTTACAGGATCTTCTGCACGTAAACTATCAATGAGATTTTGCGCCTTAGTCGTATTCGCTTCACTAATATATACACCGGTCAACTTGCACTTATCTACAACATCCAAACTTGTTTCGAGGTAATCTCTCAATATATCTCGTCCTCCTACCTCTGTAGAATCATTCAAATATTCTCGTAAAGCATTGTTCAATTTATAAGAACCTTTCTTGCCAATAGATGCTATTTTTGCTTGTTTTAAATCATATTGTGAGATTTGGTTGGGTTGCACTTCCAAAAACGAAGTATAAAGCCATTTGTAAAAATAAGGCAAATCTGATGACACAATAGCGTCTCCTACTTCAGTAGAAAAAGGAGCATTTGCAGCATAAATCAAAAACAATTTATTATACGAATAATGTCTATTCATATCCAACAAGCTGATTAGAACAGCATCACTCAGATTTGGTGACTTATTGAGCATCTTATTAGTAAATTGTCCGCTATTAAACGTATGGTTTTCATATTTATCTACAAAAGACAATGCCTTGTTTTGCTTTTTCACGAGATTAGTCGTTTGCTTTTTGGACTTGGCAATTAATTGTTTCCCTTTTTCAATTTTCCCTTTTTTAACCTTTCCTACTACATCATATACTTCTACTGGACAGGCTCCATTATTAGTATATGTAGTTGTGCTATTGAGCGTGGCTAAATGCGTATTCAAAGGATTGTGGGTCTGTGGTATCACATCATAACCTCCGTCATAAGCATACGTGGCATAGGTCGTAGAATATACATACGTATTGTTTGGATATTGTTGTAGATTGTAATTGGTCAAATCACCATAGGCAGGAGAAGTTGAGCTAAATATATTATTTGCAGGACCATTCACAGGATTGTTAAAATCTCCCTGATAGATGGATATACCACCTAATGTCCACGCGATATCGTGAGCCGAATTATTTTCTAAATCGTTGCACAATATTTCTAATCCCGTACCATTTATCGGGCTACCATTATTCAAACCAACATTTTGAAACAAGCCCACAATACCGTGAGTAAGGTCATGTATCGTATTGTTTCTGATTACATTGTAATTTGATTCTACACCATTATTATTGCTGTTAGCAGCTATGATTCCAAAACTATTACCTGGTAAAGTTGTAGATATATCGTTGTTTTGAACGGCATAACCTGTACAATTGTTAAGATACAGTCCATACGAACTACCACCCGGTAGAGTTGGACCTACGTTGGTAAACTCGTTATTGACGCAAGCAGCCAAATCTGTCATGCCAAAATAAACACCTTGGGTACAGTTGTCAAAGTCATTGTATTTGACCGATACATCTAGACTCGAACTTAAATTATTAACAAACACTCCATAGTAAAGATTAGAAAAACTCCCTCTGTCTTTATTGTTACACGATTGCCCAACCCATTGGATGGTATTGCACTTATAACTGGCAGTAAATTTAGATTCATGCGCACTAATTCCATTCCCTCTATTTGTTAGCGAATAGATTCCAGAAGTGGTGTTTTTAAAATCACAACCGTTAAATCGTACATTCTTAACTCTGTCTAGCTTTGCGTGATCTTTTGGATTAGAACCATCTAAGAGAAGCGCATCGGTAATGAACTCCACATTAGTAAAGGCAATGTTAGAATTAGGAGTATAAGCACGAGCTTGTAAGTCATAATTATTGTTTAAAAAAGTAGAATTAGAAACTCTAATTATACCTCCAGTAGTAGATGCGTCCAAATTTGGAATCCCCACTAATGTCGAGGCAATAGCTCCACAATTACTCACACCTATATACGCATTGCTTATTTCACTATTGTTAAACATAGAGAAATACCCTTGATTGCTAGGACTTTGCGTAGCATAAGGGTTGCCCTTTACACGAACGCCTTCCCACATCTTTCCTTTACACTCTTGCGAAGTCAATGTAGTCGCATTTAAAAACAATTTTCCACCTATCTCTATATTTACTTTTGCAGTTGGTCCAAAATAGAACGTCATATTATTGATGTGGATATTAGAATTGGCAGGTATTTTTAATTCATTGCCAATATATACTATACCAGTGGTATTGTTAACCCAACTTGACTTTAAAAAATCCAAACTTCCTTTATACAGGGTG
>CAMZLL010000080.1 GCA_947311505.1 uncultured Cryomorphaceae bacterium | reverse complement strand
TTTTTTCATAATTTTTATTTTAGATTTTAATTTACATGCAAGTAACTACTTTTTTTTGATAGGGTTGCTTTTATTTAAAAGATAAATTTAAAGTTTACAATTTTTTTATCCTTTTTTAGTTTAGTAGTCATTAAACAAATGCTTAGATTTGCTTTCAATGAAAATTCGTTTTTATAAATATATACTTTTCAGTTTGCTACTCTCCGTTGTGGTGATGCAATTTACGCAATGTAGAAAAGACAAAATACTATCAGATGCCTCTGCTAAGTTGTCATTTTCAACAGATACCTTACTGTTTGATACGATATTTACTACACTAGGTTCTACTACTAAATTGTTTAAAATATACAACACCAATAATCAGAAAATGATTATTTCGAGTATTCAGCTCGCAAAAGGAACGCAATCCATGTTTCGAATTAACGTTGATGGTTCTGCTGGTGTGTCATTTAATAATATTGAAATTGAAGGAAAAGATAGTTTATTTGTGTTTGTTGAGGTGACTATTGATCCCAATGGTGGCATAAATCCTATGGTGGTAGAAGATAAAGTTAATTTTGTGACCAATGGCAATGCACAAACTGTGGTGTTAAACGCTTTTGGGCAAGATGCTTACTTTCACGTTAATGAAATAATAACTACGAATACAACTTGGGCAACTGATAAACCACACGTCATTTATAATTATTGTGCAGTAGATTCAGCTATTAATCTAACCATACCAGGAGGGGGACAAATTCACGGGTATAAAAATTCTGTGCTTTATATTTATAAAGGAAGTTTGAATGTGCAGGGAACAATAGGAAACGAAGTGGTTTTTAAGCAAGCTAGAACTGAAGATTTCTTATTGAGTAATGTGGACAGTACGGCTGGTCAATGGAGAGGGATTTATTTTTTAGCACCTAAATTAAGCCAAATGGATTTTGCAATTATTGAAAACGCCACTATTGGAATTCAAATTGACACTACTACATCAAATGCTGATTCTGTGATTTTGCAAAACGTACGAATAGACAATTCTTCGTTCGCTTCTTTGGTAACTCAGGGAGCTAATATATATGCCAATAGTTGTTTGTTTGGTAATGCAGCTTCTTACAGTGCTTTTATTTCTTTAGGTGGTAGTGCTTATTTTGAGCATTGCACATTTGCTAATTATTGGAATTCTCAGCGAAATACTGCTATAGTAGTGCTTAAGGATTATTATGAGGCAAGTACTAACAATATTCAATATAGGCCTTTTAATAAAGCAACGATTAAGAATAGCATTATTTATGGACCAAACGATACCGAGCTGGTTTTGGACACTTTGAGTAGGTCGCTGACCAATGTAGCTCCTGTTTTCTTATTAGATCATACGCTTATCAAATATGAAGATCCAGTTTCGAATGGTGCTTATTTCAATTCTTGTTGGAAAAACGATGACCCTAGTTTTTCTGATGCTAATTTTTGGGACTTTCACAGTTCGGCAAGTGCCGTAAATAATAAAGGAGGAACGACCAATCCAATAATGGATTTAGATGGAAATGCTAGAAATATATCGGGTAATGATTTGGGGTGTTACAATGAATAGATTTTTTTGTGCAACACGCATCACGATTTGAACTAATCATCAAAACGTTCGATAAGCATCTTTTTAAGAGCGAACAATTCGTCTCTTAACGATGCCGCTTCCATAAAATTTTCCTTTTTGGCTTCAAATTTCATTTTGGATTCTATACTTGAAATGGCTTTTTCTAATTCATCACGTCCCATATATTTGATTACAGGGTCTGCCGCAATACTGATGTCATTGTTGATTACATAGGGAACATCTGTTGGTTCTATATTATGCGAACGTAAAACGTTAGATTTTGATTTTTTAAGTGGTTCTGGTTCTTGGTTGTGTTCTAAGTTATACGCTATTTGTTTAGCTCTTCTACGTTCCGTTTCGTCTATGGTTCGTTGCATAGAATTCGTCATTCTATCTGCGTAGAATATCACTTTCCCGTTTACATTTCTAGCAGCTCTTCCTGCTGTTTGTACCAATGCTCTTTCTGAACGTAGAAATCCTTCTTTGTCTGCATCAAGGATCGCTACAAGAGAAACCTCAGGCAAATCCAAACCTTCTCTCAATAGATTGACACCTATCAAAACGTCAAATAAACCATCTCGTAAATCTCCTAGAATCTCTACTCGTTCTAGCGTCACCACATCAGAGTGAATGTATCTACTTCTGATTCCCATTTTAGCAAAATAAGCATCTACTTCTTCTGCCATTCTTTTGGTCAATGTAGTTACTAACACTCGCTCGTCTTTTGCCACTACAGAATTTATTTCTCCCATCAAATCATCTATCTGATTCAACGAAGGACGTACTTCAATAATAGGGTCTAAAAGCCCAGTCGGTCGTATTAATTGTTCAACAAATACACCTCCTGTCAATTGTAATTCATAATCTGCTGGAGTGGCACTGATGTATAAGGTCTGTCCTATCATTCCTTCAAATTCTTCAAACTTCAGAGGACGGTTGTCCATAGCTGAAGGCAACCTGAACCCATATTCTACTAAGTTAATCTTTCGAGCTCTATCGCCACCATACATGGCTTTTATTTGAGAAACGGTAACGTGACTTTCGTCAATACACATCAAAAAATCATCGGGAAAATAATCTAACAAACAAAAAGGTCTTGCGCCAGGCTTTCTTTTGTCAAAGTAGCGAGAATAATTTTCAATGCCCGAGCAATAACCCAATTCTCGCATCATTTCTAGGTCTAATTCAACTCTACTTTGCAATCGTTTTGCTTCTAAATGTTTTCCGATATCTTTTAAAAATTCAACCTGAAGTACCATATCTTTTTGAATTTCAAAGGCTGCTTCTTGTACCAATTCGTTGGTAGTTACAAATATATTGGCAGGATATATCGAATACTCATCAAAAGTTTGATAGACTTCATTGGTCAAGGGGTCAAAGGTCTGAATGTTCTCAATTTCATCCCCCCAAAACTCGATACGAACCGCCATATCTACATAAGCGAGGTAAATATCAACGGTGTCGCCCTTTACACGAAACGAACCTCGGGTAAAATCTCCAATAGTTCTAGAATATAAAATCTCCACTAATTTATGTAAGAATTTATTTCGTGCTACTACTTGTCCCTTATGTATGAACGTAACTCCATTTCTAAATTGCTCGGGGTTTCCGATACCATAAATACATGAAACCGATGATACAACTATCACATCTCTTCGTCCTGAAAGTAAAGCTGCCGAACAACTCAATCGTAGTTTCTCTATCTCATCATTTATAGATAAGTCTTTCTCAATGTATGTATCAGAAGTAGGCATATACGCTTCGGGTTGGTAATAATCATAGTAGGAGACGAAATATTCTACCGCATTCTCAGGAAAAAAAGCTTTAAACTCTGAATATAACTGTGCTGCTAAAGTTTTGTTATGTGAGAGAATCAAGGTGGGTTTCCCTGTTTCTTTTATTACATTGGCTACGGTAAAGGTTTTTCCAGAGCCGGTAACACCAAGTAGTACCTGATCTTTTACATTGTCATTAATCCCCGCTACCAATTCCTTGATAGCTTGAGGCTGATCCCCTGTTGGTGAAAATTCCGAAACGAGCTTAAATTCCATAGGTGTAAAAGTAAGCAGAGTTAATGATATTTCACAAAAAACATCTAGTCAATTATAAATAAACCATCCTGTATTATATTAATCTTTTTTCAATTTGGCATCTTTAAACGTTAAGCTCCAGATATTTTTATATAAAAGGAGTAATAAAAAACCTATTATAATATGGCTGATATCTTTAAAATTCAACCAAACAGAAAAACTAAACTTCGTACCAAAAACAAATAAAAGGCAAACAGAAATATATAAAATAGCATTCACCTGATTTTTATATTCTTGAATTTTAGTCGCTTTTGAAATCATAATATACAATGGGAAAATACCACCCAAAATAGTCAACATAGTATGAATCTGTGTTATAAGAAAGTGGGGTATTATACTGATTATGATTGCATATATAATATGAAATAAAATAACACCTAACTTCAATTGCTTCATCCCTTTTGTAGAAACACGTTGTTTGTATTCTTCAATAGTTACGAGCGCTAACAATGTAATTCCTGTTTCGACTATCAGCCAACCGGGAACTCTCCAGAGTTGAGACAAATACTCTTGTAATGCGTGCCCCAATATAGCTGCAACTGAAAAGCCTACGCCAAGACAAATTAAAATCCATTTGTGATAAACTTCATTTAAAAGTTCTCCTTTTTTGTATCTAAAGAATTTTATTAAATAATAGAATGCTACAAAAACAGCAAAGAAATCTGTTAACGCAGTAATGGGCTCTTGAATCACAAATCCATCGAAAATAACAAAAGGGTTTAAACCGCCTTCTTGATATTCAATCTCAACCATAATGTTTTATTTTGTAATTAATAATTATGTTTCTTAAACCAGTTGAGCCCTTCTTCTACGGCTATTTTAATGTCTGTTTGTGGAAAGTTTAACTCCCTGATGGCTTTGTCGGATGAGTAATAATGAATCTCAGTGGACAGTTTCATTGCTTCGTAAGACATTGCAGTAGGGCGATTAAATAATTTGGCTATTCCCGAATTTAACCTACCAAAACCAAGTGCTATGGCATTTGGCAATTTCATTTTTGGAGGTTTTACACCTGCTAATTTCGCAGTTAATTCAAAAAAGGCTTGATACGTCAAATTATGACTTCCTAAGATATAACATTCGCCCTTTTTTCCTAAATCAATAGCATTTGCTATTCCAATGGTCACGTCTTTTACATACACAAAGTTTTTGCCTCCAGAAGTATATGCGGGAACTTTCTTATCTCTTATGCCCAATACCATTGCACCCGAACTCGGTTTAACATCGTTAGGGCCAATCATAAATGTGGGATTGACAATTACAGCATCTAATCCTGACTCTTTTACCGCTTTCAAAATCTTGTTTTGTGCTTCATATTTAGAATCAATATAATCCAGTCCATATCTAGCTCCTTCATACGGGTTGGACTCATTACCTAGATTGTCTAAAGTGCCAGAGCCAAAAGAATTTGCGGTGCCCACTTGTATAAATCGATCGACCTTGTTTTCTAAACAAGCTTCGATTAGATGCTCAACCCCTGTAATATTAACGGCTCTTATCTTTTCGGATCGAGTAGGGTACAGTGCCGTGTTAGCAGCACAATTAATAACCACATCCATGCCTACTGTTAGTGTCTTTAACTTTTTAGCATCTAATATATTGGAAACAGAAATACTTACTCCCTCTATATTTTTTAAAAATTTAGCACTTTCAGGTTTAGAGACAACTGCATTTACTTCATAACCTCTAGAAACCAATTCTATACAAAGATTTGTGCCAAGAAATCCACTAGCACCAGTAATCAAAACCTTTTTCATCTTTCGTTGATTTTGTCAAACATTAATTTCGTTTTATTTGCCAACATATTTTGTTGCATTCTAAACGGCATGAGCTTCATAATTCTCAAAAACAGTTTATTCTTAGCGCCAGGAACGATTATCAATTTCTTTTTCAATGCTTGATCGACCGCTAGTTTAGCCGTATATTCAGAAGAATATAGAGAGATTTTAGAAAAAGTGCCACCCAATTCTATTTGATCTTTTACTACGGTGTTGGTAGGAGTAGCTCCGGGTTGCACCACACTTACGCTAATCCCAAGGTCTTTTACTTCTTTTGATAAAGCAATAGTAAAATTTTTTACAAAGGATTTACTAGCGCCATACACCGTTTTATACGGAAACGGAAAGTTCGCTGCCATACTTGATGTATTTAGAATAAAAGAAGGTTGGTTTTGCTCTAACTCTTCAATAAAAACATGACATAGGTTTACGATTGCTTTTACATTCAAATCAATCATGCTATTATTTAACGCATAAGGCGTATCTTTAAATACTTCTACCCCTCCAAAACCTGCATTATTAATTAAAAAATCAACTTTATAATTGTTAGACTTTACCCATTCATAAATAGACTTAGGCGTATCATTTAAAGTTAGATCACATTCTTTATAATCTACTTTAACACCATATTCAGACACTATTTCTTTTGCTAATTTGCGTAAGTTCTCATTGGGCAAAGAAATCAAGAGCACATTTCTTTTTAAAGAAGCATTATATTTAGCGATATCTTTGCCTATCCCCATACTTGCCCCTGTGATTAAAGTGTATTTCATAAAGTGAAATTTTATTTTAAGTGGTCAAATTTAATATAAAATTCGTTATAACTATATATTAGGTGGGCTATTCAATAAGAAATAAAAGGTTGAAAATTAGTTGTGGTTGGGCGTGCCCCTTTGGGTCGGGCTATCCACTATATCTCTCAAAGCTCCAAAAAGCTTTGAGAGGATGCCGTTCCTATCCCTCACGCAAAATCAATGGCAAAAAAAAACCGCTATTCAATTATGAAAAGCGGTTTAAAAATGGTTAAATGTAATTTCTATTTAACCAAAGTCATTTCATCTACGATGTGTTTTGCTCCAGCAAATTTATCGATGATAAACAGAGTATATCTGATATCTACAGAAATAGTACGTTGTAAATTGGGTTCAAAATAAATGTCGCCACTCATTGCTTCCCAGTTTCCATCAAAAGCTGTTCCAATCAACTCTCCTTTTCCATTAATTACAGGACTTCCTGAGTTACCTCCAGTAATGTCATTATTGGTTAAAAATCCACAAGGCATTGTGCCATCTTCGTTGGCATATTGACCATAATCCTTATTCTTGTAAAGCTCTTTTAATCGTTTCTCTACATAAAATTCGTGCGTTTTGTTAGTTGTTATCACCTCTTTTTCCATCACACCTCTTAATGTTGTTTTGAAGTCATAGTTAATTGCATCCTTTCCTGAATAAGGAAGCACGTTACCGTAGGTCAATCTCATTGTAGAATTGGCATCTGAAGCATACGTTTTTCCTGGGTTCATTTTTCGCAAACCATCTACAAACAAACGCATTCCTTGATCGTATTTAGAAATGTGCATTTGTGCAGGCATCATTATTTTCTGAACATACATTTGTATAAACTCTGTTGATAATCTATAAACCAAGTCTTTTTTGAATTTCTTAGTTTTAAATTTAGCCATATAAGCAACTACTTTTTCTTTAGAAGTAAAACCAGATTTTTTGAAATACTTAGCAGCAAACTTATGGAAGTCTCCTTTGTATTTGTCGTGGATTTCTGTCAATACTGCTGGGTGATATTCTTTATCTACATCGTTATAGTACATGGTTAACATTTCGCCCAAAAGTTTTTGGTCAATTGCAGCATTGTAATCTTTAAATGTAGCATCTAAATCTTTTAAAACAGATTTCTTTGCTTCCGTTAATTTGGTTTCATCGTCCGATGTCATAGCAGATGACATTGGTGAGGTCATTCCAAAATTAGCAAACATAAATCCAAATATTTCAGGACCTTGATAAATTGCTTCTTCAAAATATACACTAGGCAAAACTAAGTCTTTACCCCCTTTATAGTAATCTTCAATCAAGGCCAATGCGTTACCATATTTTGCAGCACGATCTTTATCTTTTCTCGCCCAAGCATAGAATTTATCCTCTATTGTTTTTTTCTTCTCATATACATTGTTATTGACCAGCTGTGTAGATTGACCAAGATAATATTTCCAGTAGTTGGCAACACCTGCATGTTTAGAGGCGTATTGTAATCTTACCGCAGGATCTGCATTCATACCTTCTTCCATTATGTCCAATTTCATTCTCCTGATTTTTACTCTTGCAGGTTGCTCTAAGCTAACTGCTTCTTGAACTCCATAAGAAGTTAAAAAACGATCTGTAGAGCCTGGATATCCCAAAATCATTGCAAAATCATTTTCTTTAACACCTTTCAATGAGATAGGTAAGTGATGCTTTGGACTATAAGGTACGTTATCAGCAGAATAGTCAGCAGGCTTGTTGTCTTTACCTGCATAAATTCTAAACATAGAAAAATCTCCTGTGTGACGTGGCCACATCCAGTTATCAGTATCTCCACCAAATTTCCCTACGGACTCTGGTGGGTTTCCTACTAATCTCACATCGTTAAATACGTTGTATTTAAACATATAAAACTCATTGCCGTGAAAAAACGATTTAATTTTAATAGTAAAATCTTCCCCTTCTTCTTTTAGGATTTTTTGTTTGTTTTTTTCTACTAATGCAGCTCTTTCATTTTCAGACATATTATCTGTAACTCCTGCTAAAACTCTAGCGGTTACATCGTCCATTCGCTCTAAGAACCATACACCAAAATCAGCAGGCTTTTCGTCTGCCTTTGTTTTTGCCCAAAATCCATTTACTAAAATATCGTTTTCTGGTGTACTGAATTTTTGAATTGCATCATATCCACAATGGTGGTTTGTAAGCATCAATCCTTGGCTTGAAATAATCTCTCCAGTACAAAATCCTCCTCCAAGTGCTACTATGGCATCTTTTATAGACGAATGATTGACCGAGTAAATCTCCTCTGCTGTCAATTGTAAGCCATGCTTCTGCATATCTACATGGTTCAACCTTTTGATCAATAATGGCAGCCACATCCCCTCGTCAGCCCTTACTTGAATGTTAGAAAGTGTAAATACACTCAATAACAAAATTGCTATTTTTTTCATAATTAATTATTTACTGTTTGTCTTCAAAGCTATTTGAAATTTTATTACTTACTGAACTTTATTATATAGATGGCAAATTTATAAATATTAGCGGATTGTGAACCTCAAATTAGTTTAGATTTTACTTTAAATTCACTTGTTAAACTATTATTTGGGTTTTAATCTATAATTTTGAATCGCTTACTATGTGTTGAATGGTGATTTTTTAATTGAATGTTTCTGAACTTTTTCTTCAGATCGTATCTTATTTACGGAGTGATTGTAGATATTTGTATCTTGAAACGCAGTATTGTACATATGGATTTGGATAGTTTTTTTGTTTCGTGCGAAAGAATGTTAGATACGAGTCTTAATGGTAAGCCTGTTATTATTGGAGGAAAGACAGAAAGAGGGGTAGTGGCTTCTTGCAGTTATGAAGCTCGTGCTTTTGGTGTGCATTCTGCTATGCCTGTACGCAAAGCATTAACCCTTTGCCCCGATGCTATATTGATAGCAGGACAAAGTGCTACGTATAGCAAATATTCAAAAATGGTTACCGATATCATAGCAGAAGATGTACCGCTTTATGAAAAGTCTTCCATTGACGAATTTTATATTGACCTTAGTGGAATGGAGCAATTCTTTGGGTCTTATAAATTGAGCACTGAACTACGTCATAGAATTATGCGAGAAACAGGATTGCCTATTTCTTTTGGACTTTCAGAAAATAAAACAGTCTCAAAAATTGCTACCGGGGAAGCTAAGCCTAATAATCAAATTAAAATAGAGCATGGTCAAGAAAAAGCTTTTTTGGCACCTCTGTCTATCAAGAAAATACCAATGGTTGGTACTAAGACATTTCAAGTACTGAGTAGTCAAGGGATATTGAAAATAGAACAGTTGCAACAGTTTTCTAAAGATCAAATGATTCAAAAATTTGGAAAAATGGGGGGAGTTATCTGGACAAAAGCGCAAGGGATAGATAATTCGCCAGTAAAACAATATAGTACGCAAAAATCCATTTCTACCGAGCGAACATTTGAAAAAGATACCGTAGATATGGTTCGTATAAATGGTATTCTAACAGCTATGGCAGAAAGTTTGGCGTATCAATTGAGAAAGAAAAACTTATTGACATCTTGTGTTTCTATAAAAATTAGGTATTCTGATTTTAGTACGTTTTCACAACAAAAAACTATTCCATATACCACTAACGATCAAGGTTTGATAGGTGATATAAAAGAACTCTTTTATAGATTGTATAACCCACGTTTAAAAATTCGACTGATTGAAGTAAGATACAGTCATTTAGTTTCTGGTGGCTACCAAATCAATCTTTTTGAAGATGAAGAGCAAACCTCTCAGCTATACGAGGCTATGGATAAAATGCGAGAAAAGTTTGGCGCTCAAGCAGTAGTTAGAGCAGCTGGATTAAACGCTACTTATCGAGGAAGATTTAGTTCTTTTTCAGGGGAGGGGGAAAAGTAAATGTATATATAAGTTAACAAAAGTATTGATTCTTCGTCAAAAATCTAGGACGTAATGCAAAAAACGAAAACTGTTGTTCTTTTGCGTGAAGGATAGGAACGGCATCCTCCGAAAGCTTTTTGGAGCTTTCGTGAGATATAGTGGATAGCCTGACCCCGTTTTTTGAAACGGGGACACGCCCAAAGCATTTACAATAATTTTATTTTTATCCCATTTAGACTAATTTTATTTAGCATAAATAACGTATATTCGCAGTCTATTTAGAAAGATTGAAAATATATGTTCGAAAATTTATCAGACAAGTTTGACAGAGCCTTTAAAGTACTAAAAGGTCAAGGGTCAATAACAGAAATAAACGTAGCAGAAACGTTAAAAGAAGTACGAAGAGCTTTGCTTGAAGCCGATGTAAATTTCAAAACTGCAAAAGATTTTACTACTACTGTAAAAGAAAAAGCACTAGGTCAGAATGTGCTTACGGCAGTTTCTCCGGGACAGTTAATGACAAAAATAACCCATGATGAATTGACCAAATTGATGGGAGGGTCTCAGGTGGATATAAATTACCAAGGTAACCCAGGAATCATTTTAATGTCGGGGCTTCAAGGATCAGGAAAGACAACTTTTACAGGTAAACTAGGGAATCATCTGACTAAGAAAAAAGGAAAAAAAGTACTATTAGCAGCTTGTGATGTTTATCGACCTGCGGCAATAGATCAACTACACGTAGTAGGAGAGCAAATAGGTGTGGAAGTATTCTCTGATAGAGAAGATAAAAACCCAGTAAGTCTTGCTCAAAAAGCTGTACAATATGCCAAGAGCAACGGATTCAATGTAGTGATAATAGATACTGCTGGTCGTCTGGCTGTGGATGAGCAAATGATGGCTGAAATTGAGCAGGTCAAAAAAGCAATTAATCCTACCGAAACATTGTTTGTAGTGGATGCAATGACTGGTCAAGATGCGGTAAATACTGCTAAAACTTTTGATCAAAGAATTGATTTTGATGGTGTAGTGCTTACAAAATTAGATGGAGATACGAGAGGTGGTGCTGCATTGTCTATAATGTCGGTAGTAAACAAGCCAATCAAATTTATAGGTACTGGAGAAAAAATGGAAGCAATAGATGTTTTCTATCCAGAACGTATGGCTGATCGTATTCTTGGTATGGGCGATGTGGTTTCTTTAGTGGAACGAGCGCAAGAACAATTTGACGAAGAACAAGCCAAAAGACTTCACAAAAGGATTCAGAAAAATCAATTTGATTTTAATGATTTCTATGACCAAATACAGCAGATCAAAAAAATGGGTAACATGAAAGATTTGCTCGGAATGGTACCCGGAATGCGTAAAGCAATGAAAGGTGTGGAAGTGGATGATGATGCGTTTATTTCTATAGAAGCCATCATCAGATCTATGACTCCAACTGAGAGAGAGAAACCAGAAACGATAAATCCTAGCAGACGAAAACGAATAGCTGCAGGTAGTGGCACTACGATGCAGGATGTCAATAAATTGATGAAACAATTTCAAGATACCAAGAAAATGATGCGCATGATGGGAGATAAAAGAAATATGGCTAATATGATGCGTCAGTTTAAGAATATGGGAGGTAAAATGCCTCAAGGAATGTAAAATTTTCGTTATGCTTAATTTGAAATGAAGAATTGACAATTAACATTTAACAATGTTTTGGGTGCGTAATTTTAATTGGTAATTTACAATTATACCGTTTATTGAATTAGAATAAGAAACCTCTATTGCACTACTTTATTAGAATTGTTTTTGGGAAATAAACATAAAAAAATACTATTATGAGCATACTTTTAGATGGAAAAGCTACTTCACTAAAAATTCACGATGAATTGGCAGTACGAGTAAAGGAAATCAAAAAAGAAGGAGGAAAAGTTCCTCATCTTGCTGCTATAATAGTAGGTGATAACGGAGCAAGTAGAACTTACGTCAATGCTAAAGTAAAAACCTGTGAAAAAGTTGGATTCGAATCCTCCTTAATTCAATTGCCCGAAGACATATCTGAAGTTGCTTTACTTGCTAAAGTTGCAGAACTTAATAATGACGCTAGCATAGACGGGTATATTGTGCAGCTACCACTTCCCAAACACATCGATGAAACAAAAATAACACTAGCAATAGCTCCTCATAAAGATGTAGATGGGTTTCATCCAGAAAATGTAGGTCGTATGGCGCTTGGTTTACCCTGTTTCTTGCCTGCAACTCCTGCTGGAATAGTAGAGCTATTAAAACGCTATGAAGTGCCAACGGAAGGTAAGCATTGCGTAATCATAGGTCGAAGTCATATTGTAGGTGCACCAATGGCAATGTTAATGTGGCAAAACGCTATACCAGGTAACTCTACGGTAACGGTAACTCATAGTAGAACCACCAATCTTAAAGAGATTTGTCTATCAGCGGACATTATTATTGCTGCTATTGGTAAACCAGAGTTTTTAACTGGCGATATGGTAAAAGAAGGAGTAGCTATAATTGATGTTGGCATTACGAGGGTAGCTGATGCTACGAAGAAAAACGGGTATCGATTATTGGGTGATGTTAATTTCGAAGAAGTAGCACCAAAAGCTAGTTTTATTACTCCCGTTCCAGGTGGAGTAGGTCCAATGACAATTGCATCATTGATGATTAATACTTTGAAAGCTGTAGATAGAAATTAAATCGGGAAAAAAGTTAAGACCGTTGCAGAATTAGACGTTTGCTATGGGGAAGCCCCTTGTTTTATCCATTTCTTTGTTAACCTAAAAATTAACTCATTCATTACTAGGAGGTAATTCGTTTGTGAATTTATACTCTAGTATAGAACTGAATCAAAATATGGACTTCTGTAATGGTATAATCTCAAATTAAAGAAAAACTTCAAAAAAAGCAAGTAATTGAGCAAAGACCTCTTTTGTTTAGCTTTTTTCGATACCTACCATTAGGTATTTTTTTATACAAAGCGACCTACTACTTTTGGATTGTTAATTAAATAATTAAGACATGAAAAAAGTTCTCCTACTATCAATACTATTTGGAGCTACAGGAATGTATGCACAAAACATAGGGATCAACGCCACAGGAACCTCCCCTGATGGTAGTGCTATGTTAGACATAGAAAGTCCAGATAAAGGGATGTTGATTCCCAGAGTAGCCTTAGTAGCTACTAACAATGCAACTCCCGTAACCTCACCAGCCACGAGTTTGTTGGTGTACAATACTGCCGCAGCAGGAAGTGGCACAACAGCAGTAACACCTGGGTTTTACTATTGGAATGGCACCGGTTGGGAAAAAATGATAACAGGAAATACAGTAAGTACTACCGATGATCAAAATTTAACAGGCGCTTCACTATCAGGAACTACATTGCAAATAGATATTGAAAATGGAAGCTCTGCCACAGTAAACCTAGCAGGATTACAAGATGGTACAGGTACCGATTCGCAAACGCTAACCCTGACAGGGAGTAACTTAGCTATTTCGGGAGGTAACAGTGTTACACTTATCGACAATGTAAACGATGCCGATTTTGTAATTGGTAACGAATACAACACAGGAGCAAGTCTTTCGGGTACAACCTTATCCATAACAGATGGAGGAGGAGCACAAACGGTCAATCTATCTGCTCTGCAAGATCACGATTGGTATAAGGCTACCACAACTGCACATGCAACAACCATTACTGACTATATTTACACCAATGGAAATGTGGGTATAGGAATAAATAACCCTGATAGAAATCTTCATTTATTTAAAGATACGGGCGATGTAAGAATAAAAATAGTAGCTGACCCTTCCAACAGTGCAGTTGGAGAAAATTGGAATCCTGCTGTTACTTTTCATCAAGATGGATACCTAATAGAGTCATACATCGGTTTGATTCATTCTAGTGGTTTAGGAAATAGGATTGCATTTAATAACCCCGTAGAAGGGTTAACAAGCGGCTCGAACACCTTGTTATTACTAAGTAATGCACTGGGAAGTTCTGGAGGGGGGAGTAGTGCGATAAATTTCGGTATTGACGACACCGTAGCAATGGTTATTAGTAATAATAGAAAAGTTGGGATAGGAGTCTCAAATCCAATTGCTCAACTTGATATTCTGAATAAAGACAATCAAGAGGGAATACGAATCTCCAACAACGGTTATGATGGAGACAACCTCAATCTGGGAATTACATTTGTAAACTCAGGAACTGACGCAGGTAGTCAGGGTTCGTTTAATATCTATCATTCAGGAGTAAGTTCTAGAGAAGGAATAGAGTTTTGGGGGTATCCTTCTGATAATACACCGACCTGTTGCAATAGAGTGGCAACTTTTAAAAATAACGGAGATGCTTCATTTACCAACAACCTAGGAATAGGAACAGATTCACCTGTTGCTTCGGCAAAGTTGGAAGTTAATTCCACCACGAAAGGTGTACTATTCCCTAGAATGTCTGAGGCTCAAAAAAATGCCATAGCTGCACCAGCTACGGGACTTTTGGTTTATCAACTAAACAGTACCAATGGTTTCTATTATTATGATGGAACGCAGTGGGTGTTTCTCGGAGGAGGAGGTTCTTCTAGCGCAAACTCTTTGGTGTACACAGCTGATGGATTTTAATAAAAACTAAATATAACAATAATTACTAATACCATAAAACAAATAAAAATGAAAAAAATAATTCTAATAACACAGCTATTCATTGGTTTAACCTTATTCGGACAAGGTAACTTACAGTTTAATAGAGCGGTACATACGGAAATTAATTGCTCAAGTGCAGCAGGAATTAATAATGGGATTGTTGGAGCAACTGTATCTGTTGTAGTTCCAGCTGGAAAGACGTTGAAAATAACAAGTGCTTATATTTCTAATTATTATTCTGGTGGCTCTTCCGTAGCAGTAAATTATTATGATTCGAAATTAATATTAGATAACAGCCCTTTAGCATATTGTCAATATTTGCCAGGTAATTTAGAAATGAATTTACCAACCAATAACTTCCCTTTGTGGTTACCTGCTGGCACTTATACCTTGAAGATTTTATATTCAACAACATATAATTATCCTGTAAATACATACTTCAGCGAAGCCTACATCTCCGGCATAGAATTCAACATTGTACCTTGATTTGAAAAACTACCTACCATTAGGTATTTTGTACAAGATAAATCGTGCGTAATCTTGTAGTGTAAATAATAAGACACCATGAAAAAAATAATATTCTTCTTTGTTATAACCAGTGCTACTAATGCAATAGCACAAAATATAGGAATCAACGAAACAGGTACAGCACCAGACGGTAGTGCAATACTTGATGTCAAAAGTAATGACAAAGGCTTGTTAATCCCTCGCATAGCACTATCAGCTACCAATGTATCTACTCCTGTAAGTGCTCCAGCTACCAGTTTGATGGTGTACAACACTGCCACAGCAGGAAGTGGAACAGTAGCGGTAACACCAGGTTTTTACTATTGGGATGGCACCAAGTGGGAACGCATCGTTACAGGTGTGGTTTCTGGAGGCGGTACCGATGATCAAAATCTAACAGGGGCAACGCTATCTGGTACCACCTTGCAAATAAACATTGAGAATGGAAGTTCTACTTCTGTAAACCTATCGAGTCTTCAAGATGGAACAGGTACAGATTCTCAAACTTTGAGCCTCAGTGGTAATTCACTATCTATCTCTGGAGGAAATTCCGTTACCTTAACTGACAATGTAAATGACGCTGATAATGTAGTAGGAAATGAGTATAATACCAATCTTTCGTTATCAGGCACAACGCTTAGTGTAACAGATGGTGGAGGGAATCAATCTGTAAACCTATCGAGTCTTCAAGACGGCACCGGTACAGATAATCAGACGCTGAGTGTGTCGGGAAATACCCTTACTATTTCTAGTGGAAATAGCGTAACCTTACCCAGTTCTGGTGGAAGTTCAGATGATGATTGGTATAGAGTAGGTTCGTCTAGTGCTCCTACAAGCATCAATGACAATATTTACACACAAGGTAAAGTAGGTATTGGCGTTACAAATCCTTCAGAAAAGTTAGAAATTGGTAGTGGTAATATAGAATTAAGCACCAGTTATGCTATAGGACATGGATTAGGTACTTCAAACGAATATGCAATTTACCCACGAAAATCAGGGATTCAATCACTTGGTGTTTATGGAGCAAATTCTCCAGCAAATACTGCTTGTATGACTTTAGAGTCTGATTGGATGATAGGAATTGTAGAAACAGACAACGACTACCTAATGGGATATTATGATTTGAATAATTGGAAATACGTTTGGGCAGGAGATGTTGGTATCGGTACAGATACACCTTTGTTTGGTTTGCACGTAAAAGATGCTGCAACATTAAATCCGGGTATTTTAATAGAGGCAGATGTGTATGCAGATGCATTTTTAGTATCTAAAATATCCTCCACTAGAAAGTTTCAATTAATAGGTGCGTATTCCAACTGGGATACGAGAGCTATATACATCGGAGGATATAACGTTAATTACACAGGAGGGTACGGATATGATGATGCCAACAAGGTTATTGTAGGAGGAGGTGGAACAAACGCTTCGTTACCTATTTATGCGACTTCTTTTGTTACTTCTAGCTCTCGAAATGTCAAAAAAGAAATAGAAGATTTACAATACGGTTTAGATGAGGTATTGAACATTCGTCCGGTATCGTACACCTACACATTTGACAAAAGTGAGAAAAAACAAATTGGTTTCATAGCCGAAGAAGTAAGTAGCATCATTCCAGAATCTGTGTATTCTGAAGATGGAGTTACACTAGGAATGGATTATTCTAAAATGACAGCAGTACTAATCAATGCTATGAAAGAACAACAAACACAAATAGAAGAATTGAAAGAATTGGTGTCTAAATTGCAAAATAAAAAGTAGTAATACGTTCTTAGTTGAAGATGAAAATATCTTAAAGGCACCTCTAAAAACTCCTTCGCATCTCGTTCATTCTCTTTGTTTTTTTGTAAGAAATGAGTTTTTAGAGATGCCCTTAAAACCGTTAGAAGTATATATCCGTTAATGGTAAAACTGCCTTTTCTTATTTAAAGCCTGCTTATTTTTAATAAGTGGGCTTTTTTAGTCTTTAACTTCATGAGCCGACACTATTTACTGATGCAGTTTAGGGCATCTAAAGATAATATTAAGTATGTTTGCCCGCAATGAATGAAAAAACAAAAGCATGGATTTTACTCCTAGTACTTTCAGTAGTGTGGGGCAGTTCTTATATACTTATAAAACTAGCCCTATCAGACGCGTCTGGTGTTGCTCGTTTAACTCCTATGCAGTTAGGAGCTGTGCGTATGACTATTGCTTCTGGTGTATTGTTGCCTTTCTTTTTCAAGTTGCGCAAAACGATTCCTAAAAATAAAATTTTATTTGTTGCCATTTCAGGATTTGTAGGCAATGGACTCCCTTCTTTTTTGTTTGCCTTTGCCCAAACGAGACTCGATAGCTCCATTACCGGTATGTTAAATTCCATCGTGCCTATATTCGCTATTCTGATAGCGACCTTTATATTTGGATTCACTATGAAATGGAATCATATTGTAGGCATGAGTATTGGTATATTAGGTGCTTATATTATTATGTATAGCAAACTTGCTGGAGTAGTCTTAACTCAATCGGATTTGGTTCCTTTTGGGTTAATCATTGTTGCTACAGTATGTTATGCTACTAGTCTAAATGTAATCAAATATAAGCTTTCGGGTTTAAACCCAATGGCGATAACCTCTATGGCGTTTATTTTTGCAGGTGCCCCCAGTCTTGTTTATTTACTAGCAACTAATTTTCCAAAAGCAGTAATAACCAATTCCAATGTTTTAGAAGGTGTAGGATTTGTCTTTATACTTGCCGTAGTAGGTACAGCCATTGCTGTATATTTATTCAATCATCTTATCAAATTGAGTACACCTATTTTTGCATCTTCGGTTACTTATTTCATACCCGTAGTAGCCACATTGTTAGGTGTAGTTAGTGGCGAATCTGTAACCTATTACCAAATTTTAGGTATGGGGGTTTTGATTTCTGGAGTTTTGTTAATTAATAGAAAGTAAAAATTGAGCTCAACTTACTAAGGCTTGCAGGTATATACAAAAGCTGGAGGAATATTCACCGGTGCAAATTTTATATCTACTTGATTAAATGTCTCTTTCAATAATTTTTTGGCATTCAGTGAATATTGAAATTGTACATAAAGCCCATCGGGATCAAGGTATTTTGTACACGCACTCAGCACGTTTTCTTTTACTTTTTTAGGAATCACCGCTAAGGGTAAAGAAGAAATAATGTAATCCGTTTTATGAAAATTGTATTCCTTTAGAGCATCTCCAATGTGTTCAGCAGATTGATTTAAAAGCACCAATCTATCGTCTTTTATCGTTTCTCTTATGTAATTGCAAAAATTTTCATTTAATTCAAAAGAAAAAAGAATAGCATCTTTCGCCATTCGATCCAGTATTCCTTTAGTGAAAACACCATTGCCAGGTCCTAATTCTACGATAACTTTTGCTTTGTCAAAGTCGATATCTTTAAGCATTCTACGCATTAAAAATTTAGAACTTGGAGCTAATGCTCCTACTGTTTTTTTTTCTTTAAAAAATTCCTTTAAAAATCCACTTTGTTTCGCCACTTGTCTTTATTTTGATTCACAAATATATGAAAAACGTTTGTTTACTTTCCTAAAATAAGCTTTTTTTACCTAATATGAACTCAATTTATTTCTGAATCGAAAAATTGGTCAAAACCATGTAGTGCTATGCTATATGCTGTAATAGTTTAACACATAATCTTATAATTTGGGCGTGCCCCTTTGGGTCGGGCTATCCACT
>CAMZLL010000079.1 GCA_947311505.1 uncultured Cryomorphaceae bacterium | reverse complement strand
GGAGATATAGTGGATAGCCCGACCCGTAGGGGCACGCCCAAATATTTAGGACAACTCTATTCATTTGGCTGCAACTTGTCGATGTGCAACTGATTTTAAATAGGATTCCAACCGTTTATCAAAAAAGTTTTCCGTTAGGTGGAAAGTATTTGGTACATTTATGCAATTGATTAACACTAACACTATATAATGAACACACTTACTAAATTATTAACTGGATTTGCTATTGCATCTTCTTTTATTTCTTTTTCGCAAGAAAAGGCTTCCCACAAGCATATAGATATGAGCAATGTCCGTGAAGGCGAATCTGTAGAATATTGTACTCAGCATAAAAAGATGATGGAACTACTTCAGAATCCTGCACAACTAAAAATCTATCAAGCAGATCAAGCACAACTGGCACAAGTGGAGCAAAACATGCTACAACAAAAGCAACAAGGGGTCGTATATACGATACCTGTAGTGTTTCATGTGCTACATGATAACGGTGTGGAAAATATCTCACGAGCTCAAATTCTGAGTGCTTTGGATATCTTAAACCGAGATTTCAGACTTCTAAATGCAGATGCCAACAACGTGATAGCCCAATTTCAGGGGATGCCTTCTGATGTAGAAATAGAATTTGCACTTGCCACAAAAGCTCCTAACGGGACTTGTTTCAGCGGTATAACGCGAACAAAAAATGCGCTGACTCATGATGGAAGCAATGGCAACGCTCAAGTAACAGCCATAATAAATGGCAATGATGTGTATAACGGTCAATGGCCGGGCGATGAATATCTGAACATCTTTATATGTGAAGAAATAGGAGGTGCTGCAGGTTACACATTTAATCCGATATCGGGATTTGGCAATTCTATGTATGCAGGTATATGGGTGCTTCAAAACTATGTAGGTGCTATTGGTACTTCATCTACATTTACGAGTAGAACGTTGACACATGAAGTAGGGCATTGGCTAAACCTATCTCACACTTGGGGACCAAATAACAACCCTGGAAATGCTTCTAGCTGTGGAGATGACGATGGTGTAAGCGACACTCCAAATACTATCGGTGTTACCTCTTGTAACCTAACTGAAAACACATGTGGCTCTGTGGCAAATGTTGAAAACTATATGGACTACTCCTATTGCTCTAAAATGTTCACACCCGGACAAACAGCTAGAATGCGAGCTTCCTTAAATTCTTCTGTTGGAGGAAGAAACAATCTTTGGACAAGCGGAAACTTGGCTGCTACGGGAGCAACTGGGACTCCAAGTTTCTGTGCTGCGGATTTTTACTCAGATAAAGTAACGGTTTGTGGTGGCGATGATGTTACGTTTTACGACAACTCATATAATGGCTCAATATCTGGATGGACATGGACATTTGCAGGTGGCACACCATCTTCGTCTTCGTTGCAAAATCCTGTAATTAATTATTCTACTCCGGGAACGTACTCTGTAACATTAACGGCTACTGATGGTAGCACGAATAAAACTAAAACCAAAACCAACTTGATCACTGTATTGGAAGGAGGAAGACCCGCAGAAATAGTAGAAGGTTTTGAGAATATATCTATTCCAAATGCCGAATGGTATATGAACAACACTAACAGTACAGGTTTTACCATAACCACTACAGCAAGTGCTTCAGGTTCTAAAAGTCTTAGGTTGAACAACAACACCAATACTGCTGGCGATGTAGATGAATTTATCAGTACCAATATAGATTTATCAGCGGTGAGCGATGTAAGACTTACATTTAAATATGCTTTTGCCAAAAAGGCATCAACGAATACAGATAGACTTCAAATATATGTATCTAAAAATTGTGGAGAGACATGGTCGCATAAAAAGAATCTATCAGGTTCTAATCTACCTACGGCACCTAATCATACCGGTTCATTTATTCCTGAAGACAACGAATGGAAAGAAATAACAATTAGTAATATTAGCTCTTCATTTTTGGCTGAAAACTTTAGAGTTAAATTTAAGTTTACCGCAGGTGGAGGAAACAAATTGTACATTGACGACATCAACATTTTTGATTTGACTACGGTTTCTATTTCTGAAAACGAATTTATTAGTGACTTGAAATTATATCCGAATCCTACGCAAGGAAACTCGAATATAGAATTCTCATTGAACCAAACAACCGATGCAGACATCCTATTGACAGATATGGTGGGTAAAATCGTAGAAGTTATTTCGTCTAATACACTCAACGCTGGTACGCATAAATTTGTAGTGAATACGAATGCGCTGCGAGCTGGGATATACTTTGTAAACCTTTCGATTGGTGATCAAATGATAACACAAAAATTAATAGTTAGATAGAATTAATCTGAACGGTACATTTAGTACAAACAATAAAACTGTATAAGCCACTTGAGTTTTCTTGAGTGGTTTTTTTTATTTTCGTATTTTTGTAAATATGCATGAAGAAAATCAAGAACAAACCGATGGTACAGAAGACATGTACGAGCATCACAACATAATAGTTGACGAAGGTCAAGAATCTATCCGAATAGATAAATTCTTAATGACAAGAATACCAAATACATCAAGGAACAAAATGCAAGTAGCCGCAAAAAACGGGAATATACTTGTGAATAAAAAAGCTGTAAAGTCCAATTACAAAATAAAAGCCAACGATGAAATATCTATCGTACTCCCCTATCCTATTAGGAAATTGGAATTGATACCACAAAACATACCTGTAAACATTGTTTATGAAGACGATGATTTATTGGTTGTAAATAAAGAAAGTGGAATGGTAGTTCACCCAGGGTATGGCAATTATTCTGGCACGTTAGTAAATGCTTTAATCTATCACTTTGACAATCTTCCATCTTTACCAACAGACTATTTTGGAAGACCAGGACTGGTTCATCGACTGGATAAAAACACCACTGGGCTCATGGTAGTAGCCAAAACAGAAACAGCGCTAACACAGTTGGCCAAGCAGTTTTTTGATAGAACCACTTACCGAAGATACCATGCCATAGTTTGGGGTGATTTGAAAGATGACGAAGGAACAATAACAGGTCATGTGGGAAGAAATCTTAGAGATCGTAAAATAATGGATGTATTTCCAGAGGGAGATTATGGCAAGCATGCGGTAACCCATTACCAGGTTCTCAAAAGATATGGTTATGTAACCTTAATAGAGTGCAGATTGGAAACGGGGCGTACCCATCAGATTAGAGTTCATTTCAAAAGTATAGGTCACCCATTATTTAATGATTCAGAATATGGTGGTGATAAAATTCTAAAAGGGACTATTTTTTCTAAATACAAAGGATTTATAGAAAACTGTTTTTCTATATTACCTAGACAAGCCTTACATGCCAAGTCATTAGGATTTGAGCATCCAAAGACCAAAGAATGGCATCAGTTGGATTCTGAAATACCACAGGATATGAAAGATGTATTGGATAAATGGGATAGATACAGCGCATCGTCAACCGGTCAACTAAATGAGGTGTAAATTCTGGAGTATATATTATATTATGAAGGCAACCTTATTAATAAAAAGTGGTTATTTAAACATTAAAAAAACAATAGATTTTTCTTACATTTAACGTTATGAATAGAGTTTTATTAATATGCTTTTCGGTTTTACTGCTCGCTTCTTGTCAAAAAGAAAGAGAAAAATTGCAATGGGATACCGATTGGACAGCACCAATAGCTCATGGCACATTGAACTTGCAAAACTTAATAGGCGACAGTCTATTTACATCCAATCCCGACAGTTCGTTGCTCTTAAAATATGAAGCTGAATTGTTAAAATTTGACGTATCAGAACTTATAGATTTAAAAGACACAACATTCACAGAAGTTTTTGCATTACCGTTTTTCAATCCGGTAGATTTTTCACCCAATCAAAGTTTCATCAATCAACCAGAGAATAATCAACTATTGATAGAAGGAGCAGAACTGACATCCGTAGGTTTAAAAAACGGTACTATATCTTATACATTGGAGAGCACAATACAAGGTAACGTTATATATACTTATCAAATACCTTCTGCCACAGATGCCAATGGCAATATCTTCTCAAAAGAAGTCTATGTTTCTGCTGCTAGTGCCAATGCTCGTTCTTTTAAATCAGGCTCTTTTTCCTTAGCGGGTTATACGCTAGATATGACTGGCCCAAACGGAGACGAAACCAATAGAATATCTACAAATATTAATGTAAAAGTTAATCCAAATAATAGTGGTCCTGTATCTGTTTCAAACCAAGATACTATTTTTATAAAAAATACTATGGGAGCTATTTCTATTCAAAATGCTCAAGGTTATTTCGGAATGCACAGCATCAATTCTGGTGTAAGCAGCTCTGCTTTAAATTTATTTGACAAATTGATTTCGGGAGGTTTTGACATTCAAAATTTATCCATTGATTTTAAAATTGAAAACGGAATAGGCGTAGATGCAGTTGTATCCATTGCCCAACTATTTGGAAAAACTACGACCTCTCAAATAAACCTTAATCATTCAGTAATAGGAGTTGCAAATAGTATAGATCGAGCATTGAAAATTGGAGGTACTATTTCCTCATCTGAATTTGTAGTGCAGATGAACCAGAGTAACTCCAACATCATTGTCCTTGTAGAAATGATGCCAGATAGTTTGGGATATGAAATAGATGTAATAGTAAATCCACTTGCAAACATATCTGGATATGGAGATTTTATAGATGCTGATTTTCCGCTTCGGGTGCTTTTAGATGCTACAATGCCATTTGGGTTTATAGCCAACGAGCTCACATTACTCGACACTATCAATCTTAATATAAACGATACCTTAGGATTGAATAGCTTAGCACTTAACTTAGAGATAAACAATGGCTATCCATTAGCAGCTCGTATTGACATATCCATTTTAGATGTGAACGATATGGTGGTTGGTCATTTGGTTTCTCCTGGAGAAATACTAGCGGGAGAAGTAGATCCTACAACCCAAAAAGTATCGCATGCAACCCTTTCATATAATACCCTAACTATTACATCAAAAGATTTAATAACACTAAAAAAGAACAAAAAATTACTACTTAAATTAGTATTTGATTCTCCAGATAGCTATTCACAACTACCAATTTATGATTATTATAAAATAGATTATTCAATAAAAGGAACTGCAAATGTGGGATTGGAATTATAAAATATTTAGGTATTTAACAATTATTTTGTTTGTCCTAATAGGAGTGTCGTTAGATGGAACTGCTCAACATTTACTTAGAGATGTATCTATTTTAGACGAAAACATGGAACAAAGTTTAACGTTTTCCGGGTTTGGTTATTATAACACAACAGCATTTGACAATCAAACGGTTGACTTGTTTAGAAAGGGAGGTTACTTTACCAATGATTTAAAAAATGATGTTCATAAACGATTAAAAAACTATAATTATCTAGGCGGAGAAGCGTCTGCCAAAATAGAATACGAAAGTGCTGCTACAGATATGCTGAATGGTTTGGGGTATTATATCAGTTATGAAGCAACTGCTTCAGAGGGTTTGTTGCACTCCAAAGACTTGTTTGATTTAGCGTTTTATGGAAATTCTCAATTTGGAAATGATACCGCTTGGCTTTCCAGAACAGAATATGCTGGTTATGCGTTTCAAAAGATAGGTATTGGTCTAAACAATACCGACAATCTAAAAATAGGAATGAGTTTTATGAATTTTTCAAAGTGGCAAATGGGGACTTTAGACAGAGCCTACATGCTCACAGCTACCGACACATCATTTGTAGAAATGGGAGTAAAAGGAGAATTTGATAATGCTGTAAACCAAAACAATCCAAATGGAAGTGTAGGAATAGGAATCGGTCTTGATTTTGAATTTGTAACCTCTCTAGATCAGGATTCTCTTTATCCACGTAAAAACAAATCTACCTTTGTAATCGGAGGAAACAACATTGGAGCTTTCCTATCTAACAACGATGCCCAACATTATTACATAGACACTAATTATCGTTTTTCTGGATTTGAGGTAAATAAATTGAGTCAATTTCAGACTGCGTTATTTGACAAAAACACCACTAAAGATTCTTTACTCCCAAAATATGAAACGAAACGCTTAATAACTGTACTTCCCTTAGAGCTATATTTTTATGCACCAAGTGACCCTAATGGCAGAAAGCTTCAGTTTGTTTATGGATTTAGATATAGGTTAAAAAGCGCAACGCAAGCATTGATAACTGTTGGAGGAGATTATCGTCCCACTTCATCGGTATTATTGTCAGGCTATGCGTTGTTAGGAGGTTATGGATATTTGCAAGTAGGGCTTTCCTTACAAAAGAAATTTAAAAACATTCTAATCGGGATAGAAGCAAACAATGTACCCGGTTTAATTACAAAATCTGGATATGGGAAATCACTAGGTTTTGGTATAAAATATATATTCAATGAGAAAAATTAAATTAATATTGATGTTGGTTGTGGTTGGGAACTTTGTCATAGGACAAAATTTCTTTCATACTTATGGCACCGAGGGGGCAGATTTTGCGAGAAGTATTGAATTTTCAACTCCCGACTCAGGCTATGTTGTTGTAGGAGCGACAGAAGGTTTAGGTATGGGAGTTACAGATGGATATCTCATAAAAATTGATTCATTAGGCAATCAAGAATGGTCTCGCACTTATGGCGGTATAAATATAGATTGGCTTACTGATATTAAACTAATAAATGACGGTTATGTTTTGTGCGGATATACAAATAGTAATCGTATAGGATATGATGGTTGGGTGCTTAGGGTAGATTTTGAAGGTCTCATCGTCTGGGAAAAATGGCTCACTGGTTCAGATTGGGATTTTTTAAATAGTATAGATATAAATCAGGCAGGAAATATCATTGTAGCAGGTATGAGTTATTCAGGAGGTTTAGGTGCGCAAGACGGTTATATTGCGGAGTTAGATATGAATGGTGTTTTAATGTGGGAGAACTATTACGGAGGAATTTATAATGATAACATAAATGATGTATTGGCTACCACAGATGGTGGTTTAATTTTAACAGGAGCTAAAACAAACCCAGACAATGAAACTGACTTTTGGTTATTTAAAACCGACAATTTTGGTGTTGTTGAATGGGAACATGAGATCGGAGATACACTGAATGATGAGGGGTTCAATACGGTAAAAATAGCAGACAACATATATGTTTCTACTGGCGTTGATGAAGTAACGACAGGTACGAATAAAGACCAAATAATACAAAAATTTGACTTAACTGGTAATCTAATTTTCGCAAACTACCTCAATGGCACTGATGATGAAATAGGAGTCAGCGCAATTAGTTACTCTGGAGATTCTAACTCTGTAGTGATTGGATCCACAACAACATGGGGGAATGGAGGAATAGATACAAGGACTTTTGGTTTAAAATTAAATTTATATGGAAGTGGTAAAATGACATATACGGTTGGAGGAAATTTTGACGATATACCTGTCGCTGCGGATACTACTGCGGATAAAGGATGTGTAATAGTCGGATACACAAATGATACTCAATATGGAATTACAAGTATATTCATTTCAAAGATAGATTCATTGGGGTCTCCTGTCTATCCTGGTACAGAAACTGTAGACTTAGCAATTCAAGACAATAGCACCATTGAAAATTCATTAAAAATCAGACACTTAAACAATTATTTACAACTATTTGAGGCAGAAACATATGCCGGTGAGTCAATTACTATATACAATATTTTAGGAGAGAAAATATTCTCATCAATTGTGAGGAGTAATATAATTCCTATTCATCTAAATCCAGGTATATACATTGCGAAATTGGGAGTTCAATCTAAATCATTTTTCGTTAAGTAGACTTCTAAAATATTCGATCAGAATAGTTTTCATTCTTCTCTTCCCTTTTTTGCATTTTCAATATTAGGAGCTATAAATGTATCTTCCAGTCCTGGTAAAGGTTTTATATGAAGAAAATTAAACCAATAGGCCTCTTGAGTCATGTTCTCCCAGTGTATTGAGTCAGATTTTTTTTGTAAAGTTTGAAACAAATTAAATACTACCATTATACACATTAAAGAAATTACAAATAATTTAATGATTTTGAAATTTAACTTACTCAATAAACCTGCTATACTTAAAAAATAAATAGGATAATAATCAATCAGAGATCTTGCCCCAAAGCCACCACCATACCACCAGTTCCACCAACTAAAAGTAACAAAAATAGAAAGAATTGAAATAACAATGATACCTTTTTTGATTTTCAAATCATTATAAAACAGACCAATGAGCCCAAATATCATAATTGGGGTATACAAAAGCCATCCTTTCCTAAAGCTAAATAGTCCATCCAAAATATGAGGGTTATTAAAATAAAAATGTTCTCCTACATAGGAGTTAAAAAAGAAACTTCCTGTAATTAATTTCCAATAGATAAGTTGAGGGGAAATAGTTAAAAACGCTGATAATAAAATTACAATAAGCAAACGATATTGTTTAAAAAATAAAATTAATTTCATACTCAAATCTTTGACGTTATGCACATCATAAAGCACAAAGAAAAATAGAATAAAAATGTTTACAGGTCTAATTAAGACAATGAGACCTGCAATGAGACCAATAAGTATTGACCATTTCAAATTTTGATATTGATACCACTTAATTACAAGTAAAAGGAATAAAGAAATAAGACAAAAAGAATAAGCATGAGACATTAAAGGTTCAATAGTAATGTAATAAAATAAGTTAGTCCCTAGATAACCCAACATCAAAACAAATGCAGTGATTCTATCAGAATAAAAGTACCTAAGCACTGTTTTAATAAAAAACATACCTAAGAGCGTAAAAAACAAATTAGAAAGTGTTAGATAAAATTCATATATTTCAGAATAACCAGTTCCTACTTTACCATCAATAAACTTAGAATGAGTTTTTGCTAAAAAAAAGAACGGACTATATAGATAGCTCATCCCCATAGTGGTCTTTATTACTTTGCCACCATTCGGAGCTGTTTCAGGCCAAAATTGATGTAATGCCTCGTAATTTAGGCTATCGGATTTTACAAAAGATAAAGTTAAATCATTATGAATAAAAGTAGCTGGTAAATAACCATAATACGATGTAACATCCCAATCAATCAGTCGACCATTTTCCTCTGCATTTTGCCAAGGTTGAAACTTAAAGACAACTAGAACAAGTACTAATTCTAGCGCAAATAATGTTACCTTAGAATAATCCTTTTTTATATAATTCCAAACAGTTATGATCATCACCCAACAATCTTCAGCATTGTTCTTCTATTTTTAGCTTTATTGGCAGGTGTATCGTTCTCCACCCTTGGTTGTGTTTCTCCATAGCCTTTATAAGTTAACCTAGAAGCATTAATTCCATTTTTAATCAACCAATCTTGCACAGCTCTAGCTCTATTCTCTGAAAGTATTTGATTGGACTTATCATCTCCATCGCTATCCGTATGTCCACCTAATTCTACTTTTATAGTTGGGTTCTTAGTTAAAAAATCTTTTAGTTTTTCTAGTTCGGTTATAGATTCTGGTTTTAGGGTGAACTTATTTATATCAAAGAAAATATTTTCAAGTGCGATATCTGTTCCTACCTTTACTTTATCCATGGGAACATCTATTAAAAACCCATCTTTATTGGCGGTTAGTTGATCCAAAGAATAATTTTTTGAGTAATACAAATATCCTTTGTGTTCAGCGATCAATGCAAAGTCTTTGTTAGTAGGCAAGGCTACGATAAAAGATCCGTCACCAGAGTTTGCGATAGCGTTTTTAAACACTTTATTTGTTTTTAAGTCTATAAGCTGAAAGCGAGCAGCGAGGGGCTCTTTAGTTATGGCATCATATACTTTTCCTTTCATGTGCGTAGTAGCAACTGGTTGGTATTTTTTTGGTAATTCAAACTGATATAAATCTAATGAACCGTATCCGCCTTCTCTATCGGAAGCAAAATAAGCAAGATTGCCTTTACTCGACACCAATAAACTATTTTCATCATTGAATGTATTAATTGGGTAACCCAAATTAATAGCTTTGCCCCAAGTACCGTCAGGCTGAAGGCGAGACATAAATATATCCAATCCTCCCATGCCTTCATGTCCTTCAGATGCGAAGTAGAGTGTTTGACCATCAGGGTGTATTTGCACAGACTCTTCGTTATAGGGAGAGTTGACATTTGAGCCAAGTTTTTTTGGTGTTGTCCATTGACCGTCAGAACCTATTTCGGTCATATATATATCTTGGTGTTTACTATTTCTTAAACTTCCTCGTTCGATTATTCCTCTAATAAAATACAACGTCTTACCATCAGATGAAAAGGAGGGTTGGCTTTCAAAATGTCCTGTATTAATCTTTGTTCCCATGTTGATGGGTTTTGTCCAGTTTTTACCTATCCGTTCGCTTACAAACAAATCGCAACTTCCATAACCTTTTCTTCCTTCTCCATATTCGTATTCTCCTCTCATTCCAGTTTCACAACCTACTAAAATGATATATTTTCCATCGGCAGAAAAAGTAGGGGCACCTTCATTATATCTAGAGTTGATGTTCTTACTAACAGGTTTTCCATACGTCCAATGTCCAGGTTCTGGCGAAGTAGCAACGAAAATATCTTCTTGTTTCCCACTGTGTGCAGCATTTGGGTCAATAATCAATCGAGTATATAACAAAGTAGCATCATCTGCGGTAATAGAAGGAAAATATTCCGGTCTTTCCGTATTGACATTTGGACCAAGGTTTTTAGGTTCAAAAGGAACGGGATGTTTCAATGCTTCAATAGCAAACGTACAATTGGTAACATATCGGTGGCATTTATCCAGCATATTTTGGTTACCATTTCTGTTTTGTAAATATCTAGTGGCATTTTTCTTACATGCTTCATAGTCTCCGATTGCCATTTGCATACTAGCTAAATAAAAATATTCTGATTGCGAAAACTTCTTACCCGTTAATAAAACTTGTTCTTTTGTTTTTATAGCACTTTTCAAATCATGTTTTTCTACATAGACGTTACTCAAAAGACTTAAGGCTTCTACAAAATTAGCATCTTTTTCTATGGCATTTAGCAACTTTTGTTCGGCACAATCTAGTTCTCTTTGCCCGGTACGAGGGTTTACGTTTCCAAAACATACACGAGCTTCTTCGTAAAGTTTTATTGCTTTTTTGCTAGATGTTCCATATCCAGATTGTGCTATAGAACAAGCTGAGCTCAAAAAAACAAATGATATAATGAATAGATGTCTTGCTATATTTTTCATATTTTTTTCTTTACTTATAATAGATTATTGTCATTTAGTTACTTGGTTTATTTTTACTTAAACAAGTAACTATACTAAATCATTCAATATTTAAATAGTTATTGAGTACATCAAGAAACACCCTGAATGGAATCTATCTATTCAGACACATAACTATTTAAATATTGAATGATTTAGTATAGTTACTTGTTTAAGTAAAAATAAACCAAGTAACTAAATGACAATAAT
>CAMZLL010000078.1 GCA_947311505.1 uncultured Cryomorphaceae bacterium | reverse complement strand
TTCATCAGGGTAATGCTTGTGGAAATCTAAAAAATTCATATCTATATTGTTTTATAAATACAAAGTTACCATCGCACAACGTAAACTATTTACGGTCTTCTATTTTTATTGGGGAAAGTAACGGATAAGCATTTAATAAATATCCCGTTTTCTTTAGTACTGGCGGGTACATAAATTTTACTGATTTATATGTTCAAGCAGGAGCAGAGTTTTTTCTGCCTTCAAATACAACTTTAAATGTTGCTGGAGATATATCTTGTCAGGGAACTTTAAACAGCCCTATTATTTTTCGTAATGAAAGTTCTACAGGTTGGTTAGGCTTGGAAATGAATATGGTAAACAATATTCAGTGCAACTACACTCAAGTGCAAGGAGTTATCGGAGGTGATGGGATACAAGTTGATTATAATGCCAATGGTTTTTTTAATTATACTAATGGTCAAGTTCAAGGTTTCCAAGGGGGGAATGTTTCTTGTGGAATAAGTTTTTCAGGGGTTAGCAATGTACCCTCGAATAAATATGATATTACAGGGACTACATTTACAAACGCATTGTCTAATATTTGCCCATAGACGCTTAACTTTTTTTTGGATAAGGATCAACCCCCGTCAGCTCCAAGATAGGATCCCAAAACAATTTTTCAAAGTCAACAATCTGTCCGTCCTTAACCTTTGTGTCTTCCTTCAAAAGCAGTTCCTCCATTCTGCTTAGCGTTTCAAAATGATTCTTGCCAGAAAGCATTCCTATTCTATTTACCACTCTATGCGCAGGAACTGATGCGTCATTTGAGGCAGCATTCATCGCCCATCCGACCATTCGAGCAGCCTTGGCAGAACTAAGATAGTTGGCAATAGCTCCATAAGTACTTACCCTTCCTTTAGGAATTAATCTAGCAACATCTTGTGCATCTTTAAAAAATCCATCTTTTTGTTTAGACTTACTCATATCTCTTTTAATGATTAATAGGAGCGACTATAAACTTGCCAGTTTGTTTCTTTTTAGTAATGGTATTTTCATACTTAAAAACATACATTCCCGCAGCATATTTAGAGCTACTTATTTTTAAATAATCATCTTCGCCTTGATAAGACTCGATAAATTTCCCTGTAAGATCAAAAATAGACAATGTAAAGGAAGTGTTTTTTCGTTGTTTGAAATAAAAATATGCTGTGCCATTGCTTACAGGGTTGGGGTAGATTCCCATTTCGAGCGAAGCGTTATTTAAGTTGGGGGGCACATCGTAATCAAATAAAAATAAACCATGCTTACGGTCAGAAACAAGCAGCCTTCCACTAGGTAAATAAATATAGATTCCCCAAGCACCCCTAAAACTAATGTCTGAGACGGTATAGGTGTCGTAGTAGGCTATTCGTTTAGGGCTAGAAGGATTGCGTATGTCATAAATTTGTAGTCCATCATTATAGTACGAAAAATAAGCAAAACCCTCTTTGATCATCACGTTATGTGGTACAGTATTATCAAAAGTTGTAGGTTTGGTATTACTCAATACCGATATATTACTAAAATCAGAAATGTCTAGTAATTTAAATGTTAATCCAATGGTTTCATCGCAAAGTAAATAGGTGCTAGCGTTGGCTGTAATCCAGCCACTGTGATTGTATCCTTTATCTATATAATACGTTATGCCCCCAAGTGCTATAGGCATAGTTGGAGAAGAGAAATCTACAATTTTCATGCCTTCATTACCAGCATTGATATAAGCAGTATCGTTTCGTACATATATATCATGCGAGTAGTTTACGAAATTGTAATCATACACCAAAGTAGGATTTTCAGGGTCGTTTAATGATAATACTTTTACGGCATCTGCTCCAAAACTGTTCGTGTTTCCACACGAATATAAAAGCCCCGAAGTGGAGTCTATAAAAATGTTGTGACTTCTTATGATGTGGGAATTGTCATCGTAAATTAAGTGAATAGAATCTGGTAAGTAGCTTAAGTCATAAATTCTAAGGGAGCTTGCCCCCTCGTCACAAACTTCATACAAGTAGCCGTTGTAATCATGATAATCTCTATGGATAGCATTTAATTCTAGGCCTTCAATAAATTGAATTTGCTCCAATTTATCTTGATCTGTGATTTTCAAAATCGTAGTACCATTTGCCGAGCCAATAACCGCATATTCTTGCCCCTTCTCTACAAAACCCCATACCTCATTGTATGCCTGGTCATTATACCAGTTTTGCATATTGGCGTCAGCCCAGTTATCAAGCAAGACCACGTTTTTTTGCTGCGCTAAAGAAAGTAAGCTGCAAAAACATAAGTATAGAAGTGTAATTTTATTCACGGGTTAAAAATACTGAAAAGTATTGAGTTTGAGCACTCATTATTACATTTTGAATGTCAGTTAACAAAATTTTTAATTGACTTACATGGTTTTAAAAACAAAACGAGTATCTTCGTCAGCTAAATGAGAACATTAATCATTATACCAACATATAACGAAAAAGAAAACATTGAGAATCTTATCAAGGCTGTTTTTGAATTGCCTGATAAGTTTGAAATTCTTGTAGTAGATGATGGTTCTCCAGATGGTACAGCTAATTTAGTCAAAAATCTTCAAAAACAGTTTCCTAAAATATTACATATTGAAGAACGTTCTGGAAAGCTAGGTCTTGGAACAGCATATATTCACGGATTTAAGTGGGCTTTGAAAAGCGATTATGATTTTATCTTTGAAATGGATGCCGATTTCTCTCACCCAATTGAAGCTTTACCACGATTATTAAAAGCTTGCCAACCTGAAGGAGTTGGAATGGCAGTAGGATCTAGATATTGTAAAGGAGGCAAAGTAAAAAACTGGCCATTTATGCGATGGGCAATGTCTTATTTTGCATCTTTTTATGTTAGAATGGTTTTGTGGATCAATATAAAAGATACCACAGCTGGGTTTAAATGTTACAAAAGAGAAGTGTTAGAAAAATTAGATTTAGATAATATTTGGTTTATTGGATACGCATTTCAAATAGAGATGAAATACTCTACACTAAAATCAGGGTTCAAAGTAGTCGAAGTCCCAATCACATTCGTAGATCGAGTTTTGGGAGTATCCAAAATGGACATGGGGATTTTCAAAGAAGCATTTATAGGAGTAATTAAATTACGAAAAAAGAAATTTTAATGAGTACAACATTAATCAAAAACGCCACTATTGTTAATGAAAATATGCAGTTTGTTGGGCATATTTTGATTGAAAACGAATGGATAAAAACCATTTCTAAAACAGCGATACCCGAAAGCGGAATAGATAAAATCATAGATGCATCGGGAAAAAAAATAATACCTGGGTTGATTGACGATCAAGTTCATTTTAGAGAACCAGGACTTACACATAAAGCAAATATCTATACAGAATCTAGAGCAGCAGTAGCTGGAGGTATTACTTCATTTATGGAAATGCCCAATACTGTACCCAATACATTAACACAAGATTTGTTGCAAGACAAATATGATATTGCAGCAGCCTGTTCATTGGCAAATTATTCCTTCTTTTTTGGAGCATCTAACGATAACCTAAGCGAAGTGTTAAAAACCGATAAAACGAATGTTTGTGGTATAAAAGTATTTATGGGTAGTTCAACAGGAAATATGCTCGTGGACAATCAGACCACTTTAGAAGGATTGTTTAAAGAATGCGAGATGCTTATAGCTTCACATTGTGAAGATGAACAGACGGTGAAATCAAATCTTGCCAAATATAAAGCAAAATATGGTGACGATATTCCTATGAAGTATCATCCAATTATTAGAAGCGAAGAAGCTTGTTACAAATCATCTTCTATGGCTGTAGAGTTAGCCGCTAAGAATAACACACGACTACATATATTACATATTTCTACCGCTAAGGAAACCTCTCTTTTTGAAAAGAAACCATTGGCAGAGAAGAAAATTACTGCCGAAGCATGTATCCATCATTTGTGGTTCAACGATACGTATTACGATACTAAAGGTTCTCGTATAAAGTGGAATCCAGCAGTAAAAAAAGAGTCTGATCGATTGGCAATTATCAATGCTGTAAAAGAAGGTCGTATAGATGTGTTGGCAACCGATCATGCACCACATACTACCGAAGAGAAAAATGGTTTGTACACGCAAGCACCAAGTGGAGGACCTTTGGTTCAGCATGCTTTAGTCGCATTGCTAGAAATGGTAGATCGAGGTGAATTTACATTAGAAGAGGTCGTTCAAAAATCTGCTCACAATGTGGCGGACATGTTTCAGATAGATAGAAGAGGATACATTCGAGAAGGGTATTATGCAGATATAGTTATCATAGCAGAAAATGAAGAATGGGAAGTAACCAAAGATAATATTTTGTATAAATGTGGCTGGTCTCCATTTGAAGGACATAGATTTACTCATAAAGTTACTCAAACTTTTGTAAATGGAAACTTGGTGTATGACAATGGAACTTTTGATGAAAATTCAAAAGGAAAACGAATGTTGTTTAACAGATAAATGATTCGAAGTTTTTTTATAGCTATCTTTTTTTTAGGAGTTGCATTTTCTTGTACACCTAAAGTCGAAGTTGATTCTGAGCAATCAATTGACGTGCTATCTAAAGACGATTTTTCTAAATTGTTAGCTGATATTCAGTTGGTAGAATCTCATGGGACTGTTTTGAGAATAGAACAACCGTACTATAAAGACAGTTTGAATCATTATTTTTCTGAAGTTTTTAAAAATCACAATATTTCATCAGAGGATTTTTATTTTTCGCTTAAATACTATTCTGCTAAACCAGACCTTATGGCAGAAATTTATAATCTGTCTTTGACGATTTTACAAGAAAAAGAAAACCAATTAGAAGATGAGTTGGTGATTAGCGATCCGATAAGCCCAATATCAAAACAACAAGTAGGAGATGTGATTTTAGAAACACCATTTTATACCATGATGCTTGAAGATTCTATTACTGTTTTACCTCAGTTTAAAGATTCTCTATTGCAGTATTTTATTCATAACGAGCAAGTACTGTTTGATATGAACACCAACTTAGCATCATTTCAATTTTCATTTAATATGAATACCTCAAAACCTTTAATGTATGCTCAATTGCGAAGTTACATTCAAGCTGTAATTGAGAAACGAGAAACAGGTAAATAAATAAGAGCCTAAATAACTATATGCTTTTGGAGTATTGAAGAGAAGCAACTACCAATATTCTTATTTTTTTTTGATTACCTCTATATCAGGATTGATTTCTTTTATTTTTTCGATAAACTCATCATTGAGCTCTGGACTGATGTATATTTCATTAAATTTATCATATTTTATGGTCAAGCCATACATCGCAGTAGCTGGTTTTAGCCCTACCCAAAGGGTGTCGCCACTTATAATTTCTGAGATATTATTTATATTTATTGAGCCTTTTATTGGTCCGCTTTTATACCTCAATTCAGAGGCTGTAAGTTCATAACTGGTACTGTGAAAAAACCAAAGAACCAACCCACTTACTAGCAGTAATATAATATAAGGTATGCTAGAAGTCAATGATAGACTATTTTTCAATATTCCTATAACTACGGCTGCTCCGCAAAAGCTGACTAAACTGTAGGTAACAAACATAAAAAGAGGAGCTTTTCTACTTTCAAATTTCATTTTCCTAATATTAAAAGTCTAAATATTTTAAAAGACCATCGTATCGATCTTGCATGTCTTCTTCGTATTTGTTGCCTGCATAGGTCTCTTTTACATTATATTCAAATCTATATAACGTTTGCAACACACCGCCAATATCCTTTCTGTTTAATTTTAGAGTAACTTCTATCTGCGTAGAATCTGAAGAAGAAGTTACATAAGAACTCAATATTTTGGTATTGTTTCCTTCTATCAATTGTCCGAGGTGTGCCATAGAGTAATCGTTCTCGTTCATTTCTACAACAATAACAGCACCCGCTTGCTCTGCATACGCCATACTTGTAAGAGCAGACATTACTTTGTGAGTAGTCGTTAACCCTATGTAGTTTTCATTTTTATCTAAAACGGGAATGACAGATACATTCAAATCAGCCATTAGTTTCATCACTTCATATACATGTTGGTGCTCAAAAACAAACGGACGGTGCGAAATTAGATTTAAGCTGCCCACTGGAGCAGTATCATCATTGGAGTCAAAAATCAAATCATCTGAAACCAAACCTACATACTCTGTTCCGTCAACTACAGGAAGATGGGCTACTTTAAATTCGTCCATCCATATCAACGCTTTTTCGCAAGATTCGTTGACAAAAACGGGTGGAATTGTATCTGTTATTAAGGACGATGCTATCATATTACTATTTTAATTTTTTATTGCAATAACTAAACCATAGGTCAGAAATACCACGTAAAATTAACCATTGTTTCAAACTAAAACGTTTTTTCATCACAATAGTTGCTTAAGCTAAATAAAAGTACAACTTTTGCAGCCGTACCATATAGTAGATTCTAATGACAAGATTATCAGTAAATATCAATAAAATAGCAACACTAAGAAATGCTAGAGGAGGTAATACACCTAATTTGTTAAAAATGGCAACCGATGCTGAATCGTTTGGTGCTCAGGGAATAACAGTTCACCCAAGACCAGACGAACGACATATAACCTATAAAGATGTTTTGAATTTGAAACCTTTGGTTACTACTGAGTTTAACATTGAAGGCAATCCAAAGGAAGATAAATTTGTTAAGCTAGTCCTCGAAACTTGTCCTGAACAAGTAACTTTAGTCCCCGATTCAGTTGGTCAATTGACGTCTAACCATGGTTGGGATACTATAACAAATCGAGACTATTTGACTGACATTATTGCCGTTTTTAAAGCTAAAGGAATCCGAACTTCTATTTTTGTAGATGCCAACGAACAGATGATAGAAGGTGCCAAATACACTGGTGCAGATCGTATAGAATTATATACCGAAAGCTTCGCAAGTGGATATGCAGCAGATAAAGAATCGGCTATTGCTCCATTTATTTTGGCAGGAAAAAAAGCAAACGAACTTGGAATAGGCATCAATGCTGGACACGATTTGAGTTTAGAAAATCTAACTTATTTTGCTCAAAACGTTCCTAATCTATTAGAAGTTTCTATTGGACACGCTCTCGTTGCAGATGCATTGTATGTCGGTTGGGAAAATGCTATAAGAATGTATAGAGGATGTTTGGAAAAGAAGAATTAGAGCTTATTGTTTTTCAATATAATAATAACTTCGCCCCTTAAACATTGAAGAATAATAATCGTTAAAAATGGTTTCGGTTCTTAAATTACCATCTTTTTTGTAGGTTAGTAAAAGATGGTCTCCGTAACCCAGGTATATCCATTCTTCGAAAGTGGCTACATTAGAAATGGTGCCAATTTCTTTTGAGTAAGCCCCTGTTAATTTTACATCAGTAATTTCAGAACCTGTGACATTTACAAAAGTTATCCTTTCGAAGTCGCTAACGTAAAAGGTCAAAGTGATGCAGCCAATTGCAATTGGAATATTTATGAGTAAAATACCTATTGATTTTGCAACTTCTTTAACTTTAGAAGGAGAGATCAATACAGTTATGAATAGAAGAGCAAGCAATAATGCATTTAACAAAAAGGCTGTTATAACATATAATAAGCCAATATCTTCTGAAAGTAACTGTGGTTGTTCAAAATTGCAAAACACAATCAAAATGCCTAGAGCAAAAGAATACAATGCCACAACTCTTGCAATAATATGGATGTCTAGTCTTTTAGTTTTCATATTCTCTATATCGGTTGATTAATTTAGGAGCGCTTAACGCACAAAGTTTAGTAAAAATAGAATATCCTAACCAAAGAATAAATCCTGATATAATAGTGAAAAGCCAGACATTCAAATGGGTGATTGGCTCTGTGAATAATGTCCACATTTCTAGAAATAATGATTTAGGAGCTTGAACAATATCCCAACTGTTCCACCTGAGAAATCGTCCGATATAGATACCAAACCCGCTCAGAAAAAACAATGAAATGTTGAACTGAATAACCATTTTGGAACTCCAGCTCCAGTTTACTTTAAAGAAAATGTTTAGTTTTTGTAATGCATAAAAACCTGCTACTAATCCATAAAAAGCGCAATAGCTGATTAGTGCTAAGTCCATTTGAAAATGGTACGGATTTGAATATTGTAAATGCAACACATCGGTTATAATATAAGGAGCGTTTGGGAAGAAGATAACCCAACTGAATACCAAAGCTATCTGCAAATACTTCTTGTTTATAAAATGTAAAATTTGTACGAGTATCAATGGTACAGTGGCTAAGAACATATTCCAAATGAGAAATATATAATAGATTTCGAGAGTCAGTTTTATGCGTAATATCAAGATGCATAACCCGATTAGAGAAAGTGCACCGAATAGGAGCAATTCGTTTATTGTCTTTTTCATACGATTTGTTTTTCTAAAGGTTAATGTTTTGAAAATAGGCTACTTCTGTAGGTTTATCACCATACTGCATTTCGTCTATGTATTTCTTGCAAGCAAAATGATTTCTTAGATTGAATGACCTCCAATCATAGTATAGACTTGCTTTAGTAAACTTTTCTTTTTTATATCCTTGACTTGTAACTTTGGATAAGTAAGTGTCTTTGTTTTGGTCGTGCTCTATCTTGTCGAAAATCAAACCATAATTAACGGGGTTGAGTTTAAATAGATAGTTTATATCTAGGTGATTCGGAGCTTGTTTGGCGTGCTCAAAGTTATAGTTGATAATAAATGAATCCCAATTTATTATTGGAGTGACGATACTAATGGTGTATATCGCCCAGCTAACTTTTCTAACCAAGTACCAGTTACTTTTTATATTTTGCACCTTTATAAAAGTATATACCAATCCTATTGTGCAAAAAAGTAGATACATAAAAACACCAATTCTTTTATACGTCAGAAAAAATGATTCTATATATTGAATGTTGCGAAATGCTGTAAATAGCACTAATATAATGTTCTGAAGAATCCAGATTTGAGCCAGTTTTTTTAACGTTTTGTTATTGCTAATAAAGTTTAGCTTGCCTTTGAAGAAATATAAAATTATAATGACAGCCAAAATGATAGACACAATGATAGCATTGACTCCTTGATGTACATTTGCACTCAAGTTTAGCTTTACGCTAGTTGGATCTAACCACCCTAAAAAATACGATGTGTCTATAAAATTGACACTTAACAACAATAAATTGAGCATAAGGAAAAGCATTGTTCCCCATTTTAGTTCTGTAGCTGTTGACATCAATTGGCTGGTTTTGCTTAACGTGGCTTCCTTTAATATGTTAGATGTTTCTGTATCGTATTTCTGAATCTCCTTTATGTTTTTTTGGTTGTAGGTAAAATAGATTAAGTAATAACCGATCATTGTAAAGAAAATCCAACTTATTGAAATGAAACTCAAATCTATTTTATCGGTCAATGCTTTAAACTGTACGTTTGCACTTCTGTATAATAATAAAAAGATGAATAAAACTCCTAAACTTGCCACAAATAGAATAATTGTTTTGAAAGTTTTATCTTGTTTTGTTTCTTTCTTGTAAGGTGGAGAGTCATCCAAATTGATTGGAGCAATAGTGACGTTTTCAGCTTCTACCTTTGGTGTTGTAGGCTCTGATGTAATTTTATTTAACGATGAGGCAAGATGATAAATGCCTGTAACATACGACAAAAGACCATTGAATAAAGAAATTAAAACAGAAGTTCTATTGTCTAAGGTTTGGGCAGCTAGTACGATTATGGAAAAGAAGCAACTCAGAGCTGAAAGTAAATTGCCATAAAGGAACACACTAATTACTGCTAATGCTCCTCCAAAGAATGAGATATACCATTGTACATTTCTTTTTTCTTTTTCTGAAATTAGGAACAGACCGATTAGTTGTAGCGTTGTAAAAATGGAATAGTTAACTCCAATGTCTTGTCTGTAAAAAAGAATGCCAAATACCAATCCTGATATAGCTATCATCCAGTCGTTTGTTTTTAGGTTTTTCATAATTGTTTGTTTTGTTGTTTTTTAACTCAAAGTACTTTGCATTTCAAAGTGGATACGTAAAAAAATATTATTTATTGTTTATGAGTAATTTTTCTAATCCATCAATGTGTTTTTCAAATTCAGTTTTTCCAAGTTTAGTTGCTTTATAACTTGTTTGCGGTTTTTTGCCTACAAATTTCTTTTCTATTTCTATATAATTTAATTTATCAAGTGCGGTAATATGGCTTGCAAGATTTCCGTCTGTAAGACTCAAAAGTTCTTTCATTTCAGAATAGCTTACCCAGTCGTTTACCATGAGCACAGACATCACTCCGAGTCGCACCCTACTTTCAAAAGCTTTATTTAATTGGTTAAATCCTTTCATAATTTAGCAAAATCAATAAGATTATGCTTTGTCTTTTTCGTATTTTAGATACATTAATGTACCATAAAAAATATGTAATAGCCCAAATCCTATTGCCCAATACAACAAGCCATATCCATAGTCAATAATGGCAATTAGTCCAAGAATGATTTCGCTTAGCCCCAAATATTTAAGTTCAATAAAAGAAAATTTACTAGCATTGAACAACCCCAAACCATAAAAGATTAAAGTAAAAGGAGCTACCAATCCAAAATTACCCATATTTAACATCATCAAACAAATAAATCCGCCTGTTATCAAGGGTACAAATAAACTAGACATCATAAGTTTTGCAGATTTATCCCAGATTTTTAGCCCTTGTTTTTTTGCTTTTCTGGAAGTGAACAAATAACCGGTAACTAATGATGCAAAAAGTACGAACGCTGCTATTCCAATCAATAAAAATAATTTGTTTTTCTGTCCTTCAATAGAGTAGTGCCCGGAAATAAAATTGGAATAGGTATCAGAAAAATAGACTATGCTTGCTCCAATAATAGCGTATATTCCAGCGAAAACTCCTGAAAGTCCACTCAATGATAAGAATCTGGAGGATCGCTCCATCATAGTCCTGATTTGTGTTAAATCTTCTAAATGTTTATTTGTTTCTGTCATAGAAAAGTACTTTGAAATTCAAAGTTAAATTAAAAAATCAATTGACGAGGCATTATATTCTAAATAAATGTTAATGCACATTGTGTCTGTTCGGAAATAGACAAATCTTCATAAAATGAATTTTTATTGAAGCCCTTTTTGTTTTTTGATAGAAAATAGCTCCCAAAACAATACTCCAAATATTAAGGAGTATTCCAAAGCAACAAGAAATAAATTTTCAGTATAGGAGGAGTCTTTATAGGTGTAATAAGAAAGAAAAATAAGTCCACTCCAAAGCATCGGATATCTATAATGTCCAATAGCAGCTATAGCTACTAGACCTGATACATACCAAGGATGTACAATTGTAGCAAAGAAAAAATAAGTGCTAAAAATAAGCAACATTCGATGTGTGAAGGTTATTTCTGATTTTACTTTTTTAAAGGATATGTATAGAATGATACCTAGCGAAACCAAGGATGAAAGCACACCTAAAATATGGATCATATTATGTCCCTTTGTTTGATAACCTAACCAACGTAATATATAATAAATAGAAGCGTTAAATTCAAAACGCTGAAAATAAAGGTCTAAACTTTTTGAGAAATTATCAATCAAATCGAGATTAATAAAAGGAATAAACATCAAAAGAGTAAGTCCTCCTACTATGGTAGTATATCTAATTCCTTTTTTGAATCCAAGTTTCGTTATAATCAAAGGTAAAAACATAAGGGGAAGAAGTTTTGACTCTACGGCCAATGCCATAAATAAGGCAGAATGAGTCAACTTATTTTTGAGTATGTAATATACAGAACCTAATAAAAAAGGAATCATAACGCCTTCAAAGTGAAGATTGCCAACAAGTTCTATTATAATAAGTGGATTGAATGCGTAGAGCAACCAACGTTCTTTTGGTTGATTTAAAAATTTTAGAATGGCAAATAAAAATAGCACACTAGCAATTTCGCTAGTGAGCATAATGAGTTTCATTAATATGATGGTCATCTTTATGTTGCCTCCAGAAACTAAGGAAGACATAGAAAATATGGTTTGTAACACCGGTGGATAGATGCTGAAATAATCGGGGGAATTCATTTCAAGAAGCAATTTTTTTTGATTTGGAATAACGGCATTGCCCTCACATATTGAATCATATTGAATTGGTGTATAGCTAAAAGGACTCTCTCCGTGAACAATCAGTTCTCCATCCCAAATAAATCGAGGGTAATCGTCAGATAAATTAGGAGTGTTAAATATAAAAATCAATCTAAATAAAATTGCAATACTCAACCAAACCTTGAAGGACGGTATTGAATTGTAATACTTGTAAATGTAAACATAACCACCAAAAAGCAGTGCTACTAATCCGAATAATTGAATAGATAAGGAACGAGGCGTATGGTAACCAACGATAAGGTAAAATATAGCAGAGCTAATAAGTACACTTATTAATAGTCCAAGTTTTACGTTTTTATTTGTGTGGCTAATTTTCATTTCTACACTATTTTCGAGTATCTTCTTTTGGAGGAACGCATTAAATATACTTAAAAATAGTTGTTATTATTTTATAACCTGCCATAATGGTACCTTTCAAAGTTCCGGATACTTTTGATTTTCCTATCCGTACTCGATATTTTACAGGGATTTCGGTGCATTTAAAATTATGTTTGGCTGCTTTTACTTGCATTTCCACTGTCCACCCGTAAGTCTTGTCTTTCATTTCTATTTCCAAAAGACGGTCATATCGTATTGCCCTAAATGGTCCCAAATCAGTAAACTCTACTTTGTAAATCCATTTGATTAGTTTGGTTGCTAGTTTGTTCCCAAATATTTGCTGCGGAGTCATCGAACTTTTTTCAGAATCTCCAAGTGCTCTCGATCCAATTACCATATCATAACCATCTTCGATTATTGGTTTTACAAGATCAATTAACTCTTCTGGGTAATCGGAGTAATCTGCATCCAAATATACGACAATGTCTGGTGTAATGTTATGCTCTACTAAATATGCCATTCCTTTTAGGCAAGCATTTCCATATCCTTGTATGGGTTCGTCCACAACTATTGCTCCTGCTGCTCTTGCGTTTATTGGGGTTTGGTCGTTGGAGTTATTATTTGCTACTATGATTTCAGATACCCATTCCTTGGGGATATCTCTCACAACTTTTCCTACGGAGTTTTCCTCATTAAAAGCTGGTATTATTACCGCTATATGTGGTTTAATCTTCATTTTTTTTCTAAAATAATTTTTCCTTCTTCATTGTAGTATTCCCAAATACCAATTTTTTTATCTTGGCTATAAGATCCTTTTGATAATAGTGTATTATTATGATACGTTTCAAAATATCCATTTTTCTTGCCCGATTGATATGCTGCTTCTACTAGTCTAGCACCTGTAGAATCATAGGTTTTCCAAATTCCATTTTTCTTTCCCTTTACATACTCTCCTTGTTCTGCTATTTTTCCATTTTTATGATAAACCGTTCGCAAACCATGTTTTTTTCCTTTTAAAAAGTTGGTTTCACAAATTAGCTTGCCAAAATAGTCATATTCTACCCATAATCCTTCTTTTCCCTCGTGAGAAAAATTACCTTGCAATTGAATTTTACCATTGCTATGAAAATATTCCCACCAGCTAATCGGATTTCCAAATTCATTATACCCTTCGCTTCTCTTTTTTCCATTGGGGTAATAGTTGGTTTCTAATCCTCTTTTTTGTCCATATTTATAGGTTATATAGGATTCTAAATTTCCCAGTTTGTCATACTTAGCCCAACCTTTTTCTTTTCCTTGTAGAGAAAATAAACCTTTGGATTGCAATTGTCCATTTGGGTGATAATATTCCCATTTTCCAATTGGCACGTTTTTATCATATTCTCCTAGAGACATCTTTAGGCCTTCTTTGGTAAAGGTCTCGCAATAGCCATGTTTGATGGAGTCAATCATAAAACCGGAAAATAAAAGCTGACCATTGTCGTGATAGAGTTCTCTAAATTCTTTTTCATTGGTATCAATATCAATCATTATTTTACCAATAGTATTTGTCGGTATTGGAGGGCTATCTATTTTTGATTGAACCTCTTGCTCAGTACCTGTACACGAACAAAAAATAAGCACAAAAAGGATTACTGTATTGAAAAGTCTGTTTTTAATAAAAAAATATTTATTTTGATGTAATGAATTTAACTTACTTGCGACAAATATCGTGTAATTCCAATAAGAATCAAAATGAAAAGAAAAATAACGATTGCTTTTAGTGTTCATTTGTGTTTTATTATGACTTTATATGGTCAGATAAAAGAACAGTCGCTATTTTTTACAAAAGCTGACACTTTTTTAATGAATAACGTCAACGATGGTTGGGTTGACTATAATAATATTGCAAAAGACAAAACACAATTAAAAGAATTAACAGATTTTATTCATAAGTTTGATTATACTTTATCAAAAGATGCGGAGAAAGCCTACCTTATTAATGTTTACAATATTCTTGTCATAGATCAGTTAATTAAGAATTGGCCTGTAACTTCTCCCGAAAGCATCCCCGGTTTTTTTGATGCCAATAAAATACAAGTTGGAACTACTAAAATCACCTTGAATGCATTAGAGAACGATATTCTAAGAAAAGAATTCAAAGATCCTCGTTTGCATTTTGTATTGGTTTGTGGTGCGCAAGGTTGTCCCCCCATTACTGATTTTTCGTTTTTGCCAGAGGGATTAGATGAATTATTAGATGTGCAGACTTCTAAGTCGTTGAATGATTCAGCGTTTATCTATCAAAATGACACCGAAAAAACAATATATCTTTCAGAAATTTTTAAATGGTACGCTACTGACTTTGGTAAAAATAAAACAGCAGTTATTGCGTTTATCAATACATTTAGAACCACTAAATTCAATCCTTCTTATAAAATAAAATACATACCCTATAATTGGAAAATAAATGGTTTGCAAAATAGACTAGAAACAAAATCACATACTCAAGAATTGACTAATGTTAGCACTCCTTCTTCCATCAGTATAGCTGGTCAAACGTATAACCCTGGTACGCTTTTACGGAAAAAACAATTTGACTTTACAGTTTTCAATACGCTATATACACAAACTAAATCCAATTGGTTAGGTCAAACTTATACAGGAAATAGACAAACATTTGTGACCAATCTTATTCAAATAACCTATGGTATTAGTAAAAGTAAGCGTGTAAATTTAGGGGTGGATATCAACTTTAAATCATCGGGGAAGTCTTCTGATTCTTCGGCATTAGGTATCAAAAACGCCTTTGAATATACCAATACCGATAGTACAAGATACGGAGTAACCTCATTGGGGATTAGACTGAAATGGCAACCTTTCAAAAGCGTAAGCGCTCTGACTATACAATCTACTTTTTTTGTGCCTACCATAGAGCATCCAGAAGGAAAAGTACCTTCGATAGACGATCCCAGATCTCTTTATTGGGCTGATTGGAATAGATACACCTGGTGGAATCAACTGTTTTATACCAAATCATTAGGTAAATTTCAATTGTTTACTGAATTTGATATGTTGTTTAGATTTAGGCGTAGCGTTAATCAAATTTCTGCATTAGATTTGCCTATAAGTGTTTTTATGAGTTATTTCCCCACAAATAAATTAACATTGTATATCATGACTCAACACGTGCCTAGAATGACCAATAATGTGCGTCCTGATATCAATACCGACTGGGTTATTGGTGCTAATTATACCGCATCTGGATTAGGTATGAAATATCAAGTCTCTAGAGGTTTCAATATAGAACTGTTATATTCTAACTTTTGGAGAGGTACTAACTCAGGTCTTGGAAGTACATTTAATATTGGATTAAAATTCTTGACGAAATAAATTATAGGGAGTTATATAGACTTTTTGTACATTTGTAATGTTAAACGATATAAAATGAAAAACATATTCTTACTTCTATTCCTACTTGCAACAGTTACTTCTTGCGGTAAGAAAAAAGCTAAAAAACAAGCAAAGGAAGATGATGCAATAATTACAGCGTATATTTCTAGTCATCACCTCGATGCCACCAAGACTGATTCTGGATTGTATTATGTAATAGATACACTGGGTACAGGAGATTATCCTAATTCAAGTTCTGATGTCCAAGTAGCATACAAAGGCTATTTTACTGACGGAAATATTTTCGACAAAAGCGCTGCTGATGGTATTGTATTTAACTTACAAGGTGTCATATCAGGTTGGACAGAAGGTATTCCTTATTTTAAAGAAGGCGGCTCAGGTATTTTATTAATTCCTTCTCATTTAGGCTACGGAGCTTCACCACGTCAAGGAATTCCTGCTAATTCGGTATTGATTTTTGATATTAAATTGCTAGATGTCAAATAAGAAGAATCCCTTAAAAGATTGTTCTTCATCAAAAAGTGTAGAAACGTTATTTTACTAAGTTATACCGTTTTAGAAGTTCATATTTTGACGAAGTTCGTGGCCTGAATGCAAATTCACGAATGAGTTACCTTTTGGTATGGATATAATTGTGCTACGGTCTTTAATCTTAAATTTTGCAACGCACTAAATTGGTGTAATCTTAAATTAATAATTACCTTTGAATAGTGGCAAAATCTATAAATACAAAATTTGTACGTAAACTTCGACCTACTTTTTCTATCGCTACCTACGTAGAAGGTATAAAAAGTGGAAAGGTAAATGTTTTAAGTCAAGCTATAACCTTATTAGAAAGTTCTAAGTTTGAAGATCATCAAATTGCGGATGCTATTGTAGAGCAGTGTTTATCAAACTCTTTGCCTTCTATTCGTATCGGAATCACCGGAGTACCAGGTGTGGGTAAAAGCACTTTCATTGAGTCTATTGGAAATTTCTTATCTAACCAAGGGCATAAAGTAGCTGTATTGGCTATTGATCCCAGTTCGCAAAATAGTGGAGGTTCTATCTTAGGAGACAAAACACGAATGGAATCTTTGGTGCAACAAGAAAATGTATTTATAAGACCTTCACCTTCAAAAGGTGCTTTGGGAGGAGTGGCAAAAGCTACTAGAGAATCTATTGTCCTCTGTGAAGCAGCAGGATATGATGTTGTTTTAATAGAAACCGTTGGAGTAGGGCAGTCAGAAATAGCAGTTAGGAGTATGGTGGATTTTTTCTTGCTATTAATGTTGGCAGGTGCCGGTGACGAATTGCAAGGAATAAAAAGAGGGATTATGGAAATGGCAGACGCTGTAGTGATTACCAAAGCAGAAGATGAAAACCTCAAATTTGCCAAAAATGCAGTAAGGGAGTATAAAAATGCCCTAAACTTATTCCCTGCTTCAAAATCAGAATTCAAACCACAAGTAACGCATTGCAGTGCACTAACCAATTCTAATATTGATAAAGTTTGGGATATTATAGAATCCTATAAAAATCACACCACAATAAATGGCTTTTTTGAAGAAAACAGAAAGCAACAAGCTAAATTTTGGTTGAAGGAAAGAATACGAGAATTATTAATTGAAGACTTTGAAAACAATAATAAAATTAAAGTTGAAGAACAAATAATAGAAAAACAAGTTCTGAAAGGTGTTTTAAGTCCATTCAAAGGAGCTGATTTATTAATGAAAAAGTACAAATCATGAGCAATCTAAAAGAAAGATACAGTTCTTGGACAACCGAGAAATTAATACGTGTTATAGAATCGGGAGAAGACTATACTCTTATAGCTAAAGATGTGGCTTCTGAAGTTTTAAAAGAAAGAAACATATTATCAGAATCAGCAAAAGCAATTGCTATTAATTATTGGACAAAAGAGATATACAAAAACTTAAAGGAATATCTTAAAAGTACTACACCTCCCATTAGTAAGTTCCTAGAATTAGACGATTTTAAAATAATTTTCGAAGCCGCCTTTTCTGAAAATAAAAATAGATTGGAATCGATACAAGTAGATAGCACCAAATATTGGTTCGTATAGTCCTTGTTATTAACAATACTCCCTCTAGAAACAAAAAAAAGTCAGTTAGAGTGAAATTCTGCAAGGGTTGAGATATTAGACCGACTTTTTCAACTGAATAAAAATTCACAAATCAATTCTCAACTTTTAATTCTCATTTCTCATTTTCCATCACAAGCCTAAAACCAATCTGGCTGGAAGGTAGCTCATCAAAAAACTCCCGAGACGAAATCTGCAAAAAATATTTTTCAGACTTCCAAGAACCACCTTTTGTATATCCTTTTTCAGCAATCATTTCACTGACATTACCCGCTATATTATAAAATCCATAATCATTCGGGTAATAATGACCAATAGGAGCAGGAGCGATAAAACCATCCGCATCAGCGCCATACATCTCACCGGTACCTTTTGGGTAGTGATAAACCATTTTTCCAGTTTTGTTGTTTTTAGTGGTAAACGATTCCGGGAGATATCTAAAATTAGCAAGTAATCTCCCTTTAGAATTCCTACAATATGGACCTCCCCAAGGATAAGGACTGTTTTCTAGTCCTCCTCTAGCAGCAAGTTCCCATTCCTTTTCTGTTGGAAGCCGAAATTTTACATCTATTCCCGTTTCCGTTTTGTACTTTTCAGCCAACCATTCACAAAAAGCAAAAATATCCACTCGCGTCATACCTACTGCAGGATAGTTTGTATATAGATTATTCCACCTATAATTTATCGCATATCGGTCGGCATAGTTAAATTGATCCTTCCATACCAAAGTATCTTGTATTTGATATTGAGTTTCAGTCAAGAATAAATTATACAATTCATTGTTAACCTCGTACTTTTGAACTTTCAAACTGTCATTTAAAAACAAAAAATTAGCTTTAAAATAATTAGCATTACATTTTAAAGGCTTTTTTATCGAAACTTGCTTATACCTTTTGACTTCAATAAAATACCTAAACCCAATTCTTCGAGACGGCTTCGCAAAAGGAATAGATGAAGTAACCTTAATATCATAGCCAGAAGAACTCCAACTACCTCCCACTGCTATATTTTTATCAGACACCGCTTCAGCTACATTTCCAGCACAATTATACATGCCAAAACCATTGGGCCAATATGATGTCACTGGTGCAGTATAGTTTATAGTATTTATAAATTGATTTACAGATCTATTGTGAGAGCCACTTGTAAAGTTAGCCTGATAAGCGCCTTCATTCTTTTTATCCGTTCTTCTCATATTATGTCCATCCCAAGGATATTCAGCATACATTGACAAACCTCCCCTTGCACTTTGCATCCATTCCGAATGCGTAGGAAGACGTACCAAAACAGAGTCAACATTTGAATTCTTATCAGTTTTATTGTATTCCGTCAAGAGTTTACTAAGACATTCACAGAAGTATTCCATTTGTTGTTTTGTCAAACCCACCACAGGGTAATCTCTATAAGAGGGATGCTGAAAATAATAATTGACCATCGGTTCAGTATAAGCCCCCTTTTGTTGCCAACATAAAGTATCGGGATACATTTCATTATATCTATCTTTTCCTTCATGTTTTTGCACGTAATATAAAAACTCTTGATAGGTATGGTTTGAAACCTCAGTTGTAGAAGCAAAAAGAAAATCACCTTGAACAAGTGCGCAATTAGGAACAAAAGGCTTTTTATCTTTTGCCAAAGAAATGTTAGCGAAACCAATAAAAATGAGTAGAAAAGTGAATGTTTTAATCATGCTATTAAATTTTCGAGTATAACGAACCAATCTGAAATTGTTACACAGTATTCAGTATATAAAGAAAACATTACTCCAGACCTTTAATATGCTTTAATGGTATAACTCCTATCACTCAGAATAGCCAATATGAAATAAAGGGTCACCAAGGTTAACAACTGACATATTATTATGACCATATATATAGCCCTCTTTTTTGCAAATTACTTTCGTCTCCTTTCCTCCATACGGACAATTAACAAAACCAATAACTTCCCCAACCTTTACATGATCTCCAGATTTTCTAAAAGGTAGAAAAATTCCAGACTTTGTAGCTCTTATCCATTTTCCCGAAGCAATCAATATACTGGTTCTTGAAGTTACATTTTCTGTCAGCATGTTATGGCGTACCAATACGCGCAGCATGCCATCTAATCCCTCTTGTATCGATTGACTATCCAAACGTAGTGATTCTCCTCCCTCAAAAACCAACATAGGGACATTACTTTTAAAACACTCTTTTCTAAACGAGCGATTAATTAAACCACTATTAATTTGAAATGGAGCCTCAAAAAAATCAGCAAGTTCACGACTAGCTTTGTCGGCAGCATTATATCTAACCTGTGGATGATTATGTAATCTTTTTCCTCCTGTATGAAAATCAATACCAAAATCAATGTTAGAGATAATATGTTTATTTAGAATATACGCAACCCTAGATGCAAGCGAACCTTTAGAATGACCAGGGAAACTTCTATTTACATCCTTTCCGTCAGGCAAATCTCTTGAAAAATTAATAAATCCGTGAACATTTACCAAAGGTATAGCAATCACAGTTCCGCATTTCAAATGAGCAAACCAATCAGCCTTAATAGCTCGTCTTACTATTTCCACACCATTGATTTCATCTCCATGAAGCCCTCCGGTCACCAACATTGTAGGACCTTCTCTCAACGAACGAAAAACATGAACCTCCATTTCCATAGCTACCCCCGAAGGTAAACTTCCCACGGGTATTCGGATTATCTTATTCTCGCCTCTTTTTATCGTTACATTTGCAATCAGCATTTCCTTTTTACTTTAGATTGTACTAGTTTCACCCAAGGTAAAACATCCTATTATTATCATTATTACGATTCTACTCTTAATATTGAACCCCACCTTTTAAGAATTAGCTATTTTATCCTCAATATATTTGATTACCGATTGCGCAACATCCTTTTTACTGTATTTTTCTATCCCCTCCATTCCAGGCGAAGAATTTACCTCAATCACCAAAGCTCCCCTATCAGCAAGCAATAAATCCACACCCGCAACATCAAGCCTCAAAACCTCCACAGCCTTTATAGCCATTTCTTTTTCCGAAGCTAGCAATTCAAAATCCATCCCCACACCACCTCGATGAATGTTCGATCTAAATTCCCCCTCAGGAGCTGACCGTTTCATAGCTGCCACAACTTTACCTCCCACCACAATTACTCTAATATCTTCACCCTTAGATTCTTCAATGTATTCCTGTAGCAAAACTTGCGTATCCAATTGGTCAAACGCATCAAGAATAGAACTAGCCGTAGTTTTATTCTCCGCCAAAACCACCCCCAAACCTTGCGTACTTTCCAGTAATTTGAATATAACAGGGTATCCGCCAACCTTTTCGATTAAGGGTTTAGAATAGCCGCTTCTATGGCAAAACGCAGAAGCAGGAGTCAAAATCCCATGACCTACCAATAATTGCAAGCACTTAAATTTATCCCGAGATTTTTCCAAAGCATCAGCAGAAACCAGCGTATAAACGCCATTCATTTCAAAATGCCGAATAACCTTAGCTCCAAAATCTGTAAAAGAAGCTCCAATCCTAGGAATTATTACATCAGGCATTTCCAAAACCACACCATCATAATACATCTTTATTGTGCCCGAATCCAACACCAAATAACACTGCATGTAATCCACCGCCATAACTTCATGACCTCGATATCTTGCAGCCTCCATTAATCTACTGGAGGAATATAAATTCTCATTGCGAGTTAACACATATATTTTCATTAGCTCAAAATTATACCTGCAAATATACCCAAACAAACATCCTTCGGCAAAAAAACAATTTTAAATTATCAGGGCAGTTTTTGGAGGCTTAGAATGTGTACATATATATAAGGTATAGCAAACTGTGTCTCATCTTGCTATCCAGAAGGGTAGTTCCTCCTCCAAAACCGGGCTATCCACTATATCTCTGAGCCGAAAAAAGCTCAGAGGATGCCGTTCCTATCCCTACCGCAAAAAAAAAGAAAACCATTACAAGCATTGAAGTATTCCGTTTTGTAAAAAGATAATAACAGTAATCTCCAAAAACTCCCACCTCGAAGACAGCAATTTTCACATAAAAGAAATTACAAAAGCCTTTCTCACCTCGTAGGGCTGATGTTTTTACAGAAAAAAAACTCGAAGTCCCGTTTCGTCATATCGATCAAATATATAGCCTACTTAAATCAATTGCCCTTCCTTTTTAACATCTCAAGCGATGAAATTTTAAATAGATTAAGAATCAAAAACCAACAAAAAAAGTTAGTATAAGAGTAGTCTGTACCGAACTCAGGATAGTTTCACTAAAATATTTAAAAAAATAAATAAAGTTATAGCGTTGATTATGAATCTTCTATGAGTCAATGGTGAAAAACATTAAAAAAAACATAATAAAAAGCTTGGTAGAGTAAAAAGTAAATCTACCTTTGCGCACCGATTTAGAAACAAGAAAACGTTCTTTATATATCTAAATTGGAGATTGAAAAAAAAAGTAAATTTTTTCTTGGTAATTAAAAAAACTATTGTAGTTTTGCCCTCGGTTTACAAAAAACAAGAAAACGTTCTTTAAAGTAGGTCAGAAAAAAAGATGAAAATAAATAGTTTTTTTCTTGGTGGTTTAAAAAAGGTTATTACCTTTGCACTCGCTTCAAAAATGAGTTATTAAAAACAAAATGTTTAGAAGTTTAAAAAAGATAAAAAATAAATAGTTTTTTTCTTGGCAAATTAAAAAAAAGGTTATTACCTTTGCCGACCCGAAAACGACAACGGTCAACTTCGGTGAAAAAAAGTAAAGTTCTTTGAATTAATGAAATAAGAAATTAAAAATAACTAGTAGTACATTTAAATAAAATTGGTAAGCAATTATCGAATTAACAAAATGGAGTTCTGAGTCAAACAACAAGATTAAACTTATAATTACAATGGAGAGTTTGATCCTGGCTCAGGATGAACGCTAGCGGCAGGCTTAACACATGCAAGTCGAACGGTAACATAGAGAGCTTGCTCTCTGATGACGAGTGGCGAACGGGTGCGTAACGCGTATGCAACCTACCTATAATCGAGGGATACCCCAGAGAAATTTGGATTAATACCTCATAACACTACGAGATCGCATGATTTTGTATTTAAAACTCCGGTGATTGTAGATGGGCATGCGTGACATTAGCTAGATGGTAGGGTAACGGCTTACCATGGCAACGATGTCTAGGGGTTCTGAGAGGAAGATCCCCCACACTGGTACTGAGACACGGACCAGACTCCTACGGGAGGCAGCAGTGAGGAATATTGGACAATGGAGGCAACTCTGATCCAGCCATGCCGCGTGAAGGATGACGGCCCTATGGGTTGTAAACTTCTTTTATACAGGAAGAAACCTTTCCACGTGTGGAAAGCTGACGGTACTGTACGAATAAGCACCGGCTAACTCCGTGCCAGCAGCCGCGGTAATACGGAGAGTGCAAACGTTGTTCGGAATCATTGGGCGTAAAGCGCGCGTAGGTTGTGTATCAGGTCGAGTGTGAAAGCCCAGGGCTCAACCCTGGAACTGCGCTCGAGACCGGTACGCTAGAGTCCCTAAGGGAGAAGCGGAACTCTTGGTGTAGGGGTGAAATCCGTAGATATCAGGAGGAACACCAGAGGCGAAGGCGGCTTCTTGGTAGGGTA
>CAMZLL010000077.1 GCA_947311505.1 uncultured Cryomorphaceae bacterium | reverse complement strand
ACGAAGAAGTTAAAGCTATTGAATTCAAAATAAATTCCAGACCTAGAAAGAGATTTGAGTATGAAAATCCTATATTTGTAATGAATCAACTTTTGTTTAACTCAGAAGTTGCGTTTATGACTTGAATCCAGCTATCCTTTTATTGGTTAATCTAATAAATGTAACTTTATTTCTCAATTTAAAGACGAATATCACACTGAAATATGCTTAATAAATTGAAATATTTCAATATATAAGTGTTATAATCCCCAAACCATTGTTAAAGAACTTTAGTGTCGTTTCATTTTTTAATATTGCTTTTCGTTAAGTTTGCTCAATAAACACACGTACTATGGATTTATCTTCTTTATCAGTATTGGATCTTGTTATTATCATCGCCTTTTTTGCGGTGTCGCTCATTATAGGAATTATTACAAGTAAAAAAGCAGGAAAAAGCTCTGATGATTTTTTCTTATCGGGTCGCAGTATGCCTTGGTGGCTACTCGGAGTTTCTATGGTAGCTACTACGTTTGCTGCTGATACACCTGGATTGGTTACACAGCTAGTGAGAGACGAAGGAGTTTCAGGAAATTGGGTTTGGTGGTCAATGCTTTTGACAGGGGTGCTTACGGTTGTGTTTTACGCTCGGTTATGGAGACGTTCAGGTGTTACCACAGATTTAGAATTTTATGAGTTGAGGTACAGTGGCAAATCAGCAGCTTTCTTGAGAGGCTTTCGAGCTATTTATTTGGGGGTGTTTTTCAATGTCATTACTATGGCTACCGTTTGTTTGGCAGGAGCCAAAATAGCGAATGTTATGTTTGGAATGGATCAATTCTTATTCCTAGCAATCTCAGGAAGTGTTACGGTGGTGTACTCGGCACTCGGAGGATTGAAGGGAGTGTTGCTAACCGATTTTTTTCAGTTTTTCATAGCAATGATTGGATCGGTGTGGGCAACATATTATATATTAGGGCTACCAGAAGTTGGTGGGGTTGAAGGGCTGTTGACAAATCTTAGTCCTCAAAAGCTAAATATATTTCCCGACTTTTCAGATTCAGAAGCCGTTACCACACTCTTGATTATTCCCTTTGCTGTGCAGTGGTGGAGTCTTTGGTATCCTGGGGCAGAACCAGGAGGTGGAGGTTACATAGCGCAGAGGATGTTAGCTGCAAAAGATGAAACGAATGCAACCTTTGCTACGTTGTTTTTTAATGTTGCCCATTACGCTTTGAGACCTTGGCCTTGGATTTTAATAGGTTTAGCATCTTTATTAGTGTTCCCAACCTTAGAGTCAATACAAGCGGCCTTTCCTAATGTGGATGCAACGCTTATTCATGGAGATGCAGCATATCCTGCAATGCTAACCTATTTACCTGTAGGATTGATTGGAATTGTCTTAGCCTCTTTGATTGCTGCTTTTATGAGTACCATTTCTACGCAACTGAATTGGGGCTCATCCTATATCGTATCAGATGTTTATACTCGTTTTATGAATAAGCAAGCAACCGATAAGCAAAAAGTAGCGGTAGGGCATATTAGTACTGTTGTGTTAATGGTTTTAGCGATACTCATGTCATTTGCATTGAGCTCTGCAAAAGACTTTTTTGATTTGATGTTACAAATTGGTGCGGGTACTGGTTTGCTTTACATTCTTCGTTGGTTTTGGAAGCGTATCAACCCATATAGTGAAATTGCTGCAATGTTTGTTTCTTTTTTAATTGCTATTGTTTTTTACTTCAATGATTTCGGTATGGAAACACATCATAAATTATTGGTTAGTATTGCTATTACTACCGTAGCTTGGGTAGGTGTTACGCTACTGACCAACCCAGAAAAGGAAGAGGTTATAGCCGCTTTCGAGCAAAAGGTGTTTCGAGAAGCTACTTCAGGTGCTACTGCGCGTTTATTAGATGGTCAAGAGGATGTTGTGGTAGATAAGTTTCAAAATTTTGGATTTAAAGTTTTAGGATTTATATTGACGGTCATTGGTATTTACAATGTATTGTTTGCCACAGGGTACTTTATTTATGGAAATATTAAAACAGCTTTGATTTGTAGTTTCATAGCGGTCTGTTGTACTCTGGTTTTATTCGTTAAGAAAAAAGAAATATTTTATTAAGAACAAAAGATACTAATCTACTATTTTGTACGTTTGGTATTCATATTTGAAACCATTTATATACATATTATCTTTTATTAGCTTTGTTAGTTCCTATGCTCAAATAGGAGGTAATCAAACTTTTCAGTTTTTAAACTTTACCAATTCTGCAAGGGTAACATCTGCGGGGGGGTATTTACTTACTGTAAGAGATAATGATGCTACTCTTGGTCAAGAAAATCCAGCATTACTAAATAGAACGATGCACGGAATGGTAAACTTTAATTATGTCAATTATTTTGCAGATGCCAATTTTGGCTATGCTTCCTATACAAAACATTATTCAAAGTTAGGTACGTTTAACGCTTCTATGCTTTATGCTAATTATGGTAAATTTCAATATGCTGATATTAGTGGCGAACGAAACGGTTCATCATTCACAGCAAACGACCTAGCACTGTCACTTGGCTATGGGCGACCATTAGATTCACTTTGGTCTGTAGGAATGAATGTTCGATTTTTAGGTAGCTTTTACGAGCGGTACAACGCTTTTGGAATGTCTTCAGATTTAGGTGTCGTATATAATAAGAAATCAAACGGTTTTGGATTTGCCTTTTTGGTAAAGAACCTCGGAGTACAACTGAATGGTTACACGGAAAATAATAGAGAAAAACTCCCCCTCAATCTTATTACATCTGTAAGTAAAAAATTAGCGCATGCTCCGTTTCGTTTTTCTTTAACTTATGACAATATACAGAAGTGGAATGTTTTGTATTTTAATGACTCAATTACTACGACCATAGATGATCTTACAGGTGAGGTGGTGGAAGTAAAACCTCCAAGTGCTATCAAAAAATTTATGCACCATGTAACTATAGGTGGTGAAGTATTGCTCACCAAGTCATTCAACCTCAGATTTGGATACAATCATATGAATCGTTCGTTAATGAAGGTAGGAGCAAAAGCCGGAATGGCGGGGTTCTCATTTGGATTTGGGTTTCAGTTAAAAAACTTACAGATTAGCTATGCTTTATCTAAAACACATATTGCAGGGTCTGAAAACCACATTACCATTTCCAAAAGATTTGGTAAAGTTCCAGATGAAGATTATCTGTATCGACAACACAAATAGATCGCTCCAAATGTTGTATTTACTTGAGTACTTAACTGATAGATGTTAAATACAGTTATTGCCCACTATAGCATAGCTAATCAAAAATATTCCTGCTAAAGCCAAAAAGGCATATCCCAACAATTCAAGCCAGTAATTTTGTGCGTTTTTATTAATAATTGATTGATTGTTTTTAGTGTTTTGTTCTATATCGGGGATAGAAGTTGTAGTTTTATCTGGTTTTAAAGTCGTAGTGTAAATTGGGGTTAGCAGTATCGTATCCATTTCTGTAAGAATACGTTTTGTAGTGTTTGTGTCACCATCTGACCACATCTGGAAAGCGAATTTGTCATAACTTATAGCGGTTATTTTTAGGGGGATGTTTTTGAAATACTTACCAGAGAAACGCCCTTTTAGTGCATAGTTTTCATTAATGGTAAATTTGGCAGAATCGGAATTGATGATTAATGTAAAAGTGTCCTCTAGGTTCAATGTGATTTGTAGTTGTGACCACATTACGGTAGGTTTGAGTTTTGCATATGATCTATAATGGTCAACATTGTCTTTCCATTTTTTTAAAGGAAAAAAAAGTTTCTTTAAGTGCTTAGGACGATTTTCTTTAGTTCGTGGTAGTTCATTCTCATAAATATATTCAAGGTGGTCTATAGCGGCTATAATTGTATCCTTATGTAAAGATGTGTTCATTAAGTGAGCGAATTGTGTTGCAAATTCATTTTTGAATTCTTCATTTTGCATCAGTTTGGAAAGATACATAGTACTCCACTTCGGGTTGTACCAATGTGTGCGTTTTGACGAAATACTTTTTTCTAATAGATTTAAACGATAACTTCCCCAGCCTAGATCGGTGTCATAAAGAATCATTCGAAACCGCTCTTCTCCACCGGTAATGTTATAATACCTTATGTTTCCTCTAGAGTCTTTGTTGTTGATGTAAATTTGAAATACCCTATAATTAATGTAGTTTCTAATATCTAAAAACGATTTTGCTTTTTCATAAGCTGCATCGTCCATAGTGTCTAGGTTTTCAAACCAGCGGTACATTTTCATATATCTTCTTGCGCTGCCTTGTTGTCTTACCCAACGTCCCATTATTATATTTACACTGTCTTTGTTTACATTATGGTTTCCTGCTATGAAATGTTCGTTTACTTTTTCTCTAAGGTTGTAAACCCCCCAGTATTCTCCATTTACATAAAGGTTTGTTGCTTGATAGTCCATGTGGTCTATTCCTAAATTTCTGCTAACATAGGTGCTTAGTACATCTTTAAACCTGGTTTTTGCATAGTCATTTCCCGATGTTCTTATGGCTATCTGTTTGTATTCGGTCATGGGTTTGTTTGGAAATATTTTTCCGTCAAATCTCGACTTACCATAGCTACTTCTTGCTATCAGCTTCATTGATTTGTCGGGTTGTCGTCTGGTGCTTTCTCCAAAGAGTTTCAAACCGCATTTTTGATCAAAAAAGGGGTTGTTGTTAGTGTCTATGTAAGTTGCAAATACAGGTTTTTCCCATTTTTTTTGATAATTGCAGTTGTACCAATGTCCTGCACTGTCGTCCCAGTATGCTTTACGTCCTCTAACATATATACCAAGAGTGTCGTTCCATAAATCATCTGGATCTATAGATATGGCTATGTTTGGAAGTTTTGAATCATTATTAAATAAATAAAATCGAGAAATAATAGTGTCAATCGTATCGTATCGTATTCTAAATTGAAAGTGTTTTGTTGTTTTTACCACTAGATTAACTAACTTTTTAGATCTAGAAGATGGTTTTTTCCCATCAATAGTATAGTTTATTTTGTATTGGGTAGCAGTATTTTTTATTGATAGGGTAGTGTCGTATTTTCCCGATTTGGGAAAGAGCTGATACACTTGACCAATAGCCAAATATTCAGTTAGGATAATTAGTATAAAGATAAACAATCGCATCAGAGTAAATTTAAAGGAATTAAATAATCGAAATCTTAACGAGAGAATCTTTTATAAACCAAGGGGTCTTGAAATCAGATCTTTTAACTGGTTAATGGTATGATCTATTTTTTTGATGAAAAGAGACGGAAATGAAAATAGGGTATCAAATGTATTCTTTTAAAATCTTAGCGTTGATTGCGTTATGAGATAGGTGCAATACAACTCGTTTGTTTTTTAAAACGATAAGTTGTGGTGATTGATGACGTACGCCAAGTAGCTTTTCAATTTCATTCGAAATAGCTCTGTTTGCTATTAAATCTAAATAATAGGGAGTGATTTCATCTGCTTTATAGTTCCAATTTCGTTCTAATTTTGATTTTGCCATAGAACTTATAGAACATCTAGTACTGTGCTTGAAAATTATTACTGTTTTAGAATCCGATTGCTCAATGCACTCTTTCAAACTCTTAATGTCCAATAATTCGATCCAGTTTATAAATTCATTATTTGTCTTTTTTGTAGAAAACCAAGCCATTATTCTGTGTGTTTTGATGTTAAAAAAAAAACACCCTAATCATTTTGATTAAGGTGTTTTTTATAAAATGTTTAAGTATCTTCTGAAATTAGAAGTGGAACATTAATCTAATTGCTCCTCCTAAGTTATCAGTATCAATTCTGAAAGAAGAAGATTTTCCAGTTGTTGTAACCACTTCGTAGTTGGTTGGGCTAGTAGCAGAATTTCCATCCAGACCAAAGTATTCACTTGTAGTTTCTCCAGCTCCTGTAGTTGTATAACCTAATCCCCATCCGTATTCTGCAGCAACTGAAACTTTTGGAGCAAAGAAATATTCAGCACCAATAAATCCTCTAACGCCAAATCCGATAGTAGCACCTTCTTTAGATTTTAAAACTCTTCCGTTAAGAGCAGAATTGGCAATGTTTGGATCGTCCGAAAAAGCAACGTTATAACTGTTGTTTGTGATGTTATTATCAGTTAAAGGAACTTCATAAGTGTACTCTGTTTTTGGAGTTGTACCACCTAAAGTGAAGTTAAGCTCAGCGCCATAAAATCCTTGAAGTTTATTATGTCCTTTTCTTTTTTCTATCCCAAAACCAATAACAATAGCTCCGCCTGAATATTTAGCGGTGTTAGTTACGTATGAAGGAGCGGAATTAAGTGTGTTAGTATCAATTTGTGCATTTGTTTTAGAAGAAGCAGTCATTAATCTGATGGATGCTCTATAGGCAGTGTTCTCGTCAGTAAAATACTTACCATAAATAGCCTTGTTTCCTGAGTTGAAATTTGAACCTAAATTGTTCGTTGTGCTGCTGTTAAATGCGTTACCTACATAGTTTAACAATGGAGATGCATTAATTCCAATTGCCCAATCTCCTGCTTCTGGAGTAACAATAAGACCTTCGTCATTTGTCATTTGAGTAGTTTGTGCGTTAGCTATAGATCCTAGACCTACTAGTGCTGCAATAAAAAGTGTTTTTCTTTTCATAAAAATTTTGTTTTAGTTTTCTAACTTCAAAAGTAAACTGATTAGTATTGTGGTAGAAATGTAGGTTTTTATTTTTTTAACTACATATTGTTAATCACCAAACAATATTTTATCATTTTTTTGAAATCAGCAATAGAAACGCAGGTATTATAAAAAGGTTACAATTATTTTTCTAAAATCTCCATCCAATCCGTATGATGCCCATATTAATAAGGGAAAAAGATTTTGTTTTATATTCTGGAATAGCGGTGGTCGTAGATGAATTAGTCGTGGATGACGCGTCTGTAGTATTATATGCTCCTCGCTTGTTTTTAGCGGAAGTAAATTGGTATCCGATTTCCGTACCTATAAATAGACCTTCATAAATAGTTATATCTACTCCAGTAAATAAGTGTAAGCCAAATGAACCGGTTGCAACTTCTGTTTTATAGTTAAAGTCATTGATGAAAACTAGTGAGTCTGTTCGTGATCCAAATTCATTCTGTTTTCCAAAACCAAACTTTAATACTCCTCCTAAATAAGGACTGATTTTATTGTTCTTTTTATGTCTTTCAAAACCTAAAGCTATTACATTATTAGCTGATACTGATTGAATAGTGCCCACACCTTCGCCATCTAGTTCTAAAACCTCTTGTGTCTGATCAAAATATTCAAAGTTAAGCCCAATCCTTAAGGCATTTTGCTCAGAAAAAAAATATCTAAATTTTAAATTTGGATTAATTGTAGTTGTGTTTATCAATGCAAATTGGGTTTCTAAAGATATTTTTTTTTCATTTTCTTCTTGTGCTGATATAGATGTAACTCCTGTTATAATAAGAAGTAATGTAGCGATTTTGGCGATTGTTCTTTTCATAATTAGTCCTTTTTATTGGTAACTTCTTTTGAAACGTTTTTTATTTTTTAATATTGTTTGTTGGTTAGCATCGGAACAAAACTAAATGTACCAAAGGTTTCTTTTTGCAATTCTGTCTCGCCAATACGTGTAATCATTGTCATTTCTTGATCTTTGCCATCGCCAACTGGTATTACTAATTTGCCGCCTATCGCCAGTTGATTGAGAAGTTCTTCGGGGATATGAGGTGCTCCACAAGTAACAATTATTTTGTCAAACGGAGCATAAGCTTTTTTGCCTGCAAAACCATCACCGAAATATAGATTTGCTCTATATCCCATCTTAGATAGCATTGGTTTTGTTGTGGTATAAAGTTCTCTTTGTCGCTCTATGGAATATACTTTTGCGCCTAATTCCAATAGAACGGCTGTTTGGTAACCGCATCCTGTACCTATTTCAAGAACTTTATCTCCTTTTTTTATTTCTAATAAGGAGCTTTGAAAAGCAACTGTGTATGGTTGAGAAATAGTTTGACCAGAGCCAATCGGAAAAGCCACATCTTTATAGGCAAAATTGTTGTGAAACACTTTGTCAAAAAACAAATGCCTTGGTATTTTTCCTATTGCGGCTAACACCGCTTCATTGGTAATGCCTTTTCCTTTGAGAACTTCTATTAATCCTCTTCTCAATCCTTGATGTTTATATGTATCTTCTGTTTCTATCACGTTACAAAAATAGCATACTCATCTGATAAAATTAAAATTCATAAAATAAAATATACTAATATATCATTGTTGAAAATTAGCAGCTCATTTACTATTATGCTCTCTACTTACCGTTACATTTGTATAAATTCAATAATTGTATGCTTAAAATCGGTGTAGTAGGTGCAGGTCATTTAGGAAAGATTCATATCAAAATCCTTAAAGAATCTGATTTTGTGGAGTTCGTAGGTTTCTTTGATAATGATGTGACGGTAGCTTCTTCAGTATCGCATGAATTTCAAGTAAGGTCTTATTATAAATTAGATGATCTTATTGCCGATTGTGATGTTATAGATATTGTTACGCCCACACTTTCTCATTTTGAAATAGCCAGACAAGTGATGCGTAACTGCAAGCATGTTTTTATCGAGAAACCAATAACTTCTACTATTAAAGAGTCTCAGAAATTAATAGCACTTTCGCATGAAGCTGGTGTGCAAGTGCAGGTAGGGCATGTAGAACGTTATAACCCTGGGTTTACGATCGCTAAAGATTATTTAGATGCTCCTAAGTTTATAGAAGCACATAGATTGGCACAGTTTAATCCTCGTGGAACAGATGTTTCTGTAGTGTTAGATCTTATGATTCACGATATAGACGTTATATTAAGTGTTGTTAAGTCAAATGTCAAAAATATATCAGCCAGTGGAGTAGCTGTTGTTTCAGATTCTCCAGATATTGCTAATGCAAGAATAGAATTTGATAACGGTTGTGTAGCAAACCTAACCGCTAGTAGGATTTCAATGAAAAATATGCGTAAAAGCCGTTTCTTTCAAAAAGACGCTTACATAGCTGTTGATTTCTTAGCTAAGAATTGCGAAATTACCAAGATGAAAGACGTAACTGTTGTAGATCCTTTTGCTATGACTTTAGATCTTGGTGAAAATGGTAAAAAGCAAATAAATATACTACAATTGGAAGGTAAGGAGATTAATGCTATCCAAACTGAGCTAACTAATTTTATAACTTGTATTGAGAATAATACGACTCCCGATGTTACTATCGATGATGCACATGATGCCCTAAAAGTTGCAATGGAAATCATCAGAAGAATTGACGTGCAAAATGTGAGAATATAGTTTGGATTAGGTTATGGTTGCTTATTTTTTTATGACTTTAGAGGTGTTTCTTGTCCTAAGAAATAAGGCGTATTTCCTGAAGGTATGAAAGTCTTTAATTTTTATAAATCTTGAGTTTTGTGTCTTGATGTCTTTATAGGGGGAACCAAAATAAATTTTGGATATTAAAATAAAATTTCTAACTTAGCAGAGAATTAGAGTTACTAACCTAAATTATACTTTATGAAAATTTCAACTTCCAAAAAAATGGGGGGGGGTAATCCTTACTGCCGTTGCCATAACTAGCTTT
>CAMZLL010000076.1 GCA_947311505.1 uncultured Cryomorphaceae bacterium | reverse complement strand
GGAATATAACAATAAAGGAGGAAGAAAAAAGAAAGAAAATGAACCAAAATTTATTAAATTTGTATAAGAATAATAAAAAGAAATGTCAATTTTAACAGAAATAGAGGATATAAGGGAAGTAAAAGAGTGTATCGAAGATCAAAAAGATTTGATACTATACAATGATGATTTTAATACTTTTCCACATGTTATTAATCAATTGATGAAATATTGTGATCACCAAATGATGCAAGCAGAACAGTGTGCTCATATTGTACATAATAATGGTAAGTGCCAAGTGAAAAGAGGCGAAATGAAGAAGTTAAAACCCATTTGCGAAGCCTTATTAGAAAATGGACTTACTGCAAAAATTGAATAAACCATTTACTGTTTATCGAATACTTGTCTTTTTTATACGCTCATTCTCTAAGGATTTTTATTTTTGTGGGAATTAATAAAAAATAAAAATGAAATACATCTCAATATTGCTACTAGCTACTATGTTAGTTAGTTGCGTTAAAGTTCCAATCACCAATAGAAGACAAGCTAGTTTGATGCCGGAGTCTAATTTGATAGCAATGTCAAAACAACAATACACTGAATTTTTAAAAACAGCTAACGTGTTGCCCGATTCTGATCCCCGAGCCGTTCGTGTGGCTAGGATAGGAAATAACATAAAAATAGCAACAGAGAAATTCCTAAACGATAAAGGACATTCAAAAAGATTAAACGGATTTGAATGGGAGTTTAAAACGGTAGATGAAGCTACGGTAAATGCTTGGTGTATGCCCGGAGGAAAGGTTTGTGTTTATACAGGGATTCTACCTTTGGCTAGTACAGATGATGAGTTGGCTGTGGTGATGGGGCATGAAATAGCACATGCTATTGCTAGACATGGTAACGAAAGAATGAGTCAACAAATGATGGTAAATGGTGTGGGTACAGTGCTTGCTCCACAAGATAGTACTCAGTCAAGTATTTTTCAAACAGTATTTATGGGGTCAGCTACTTTGGGAATGTTGAAGTATGGCAGAAATCATGAGTCTGAAGCCGATAAATTAGGACTAGTATTTCTTAAGTTAGCAGGATACAATCCGCAAGCAGCAGTTACTTTTTGGGAAAAAATGGCAGCATCAGGTGGCCAAAAGCCACCAGAGATTTTCAGTACACATCCTAGTGATGCCCGAAGAATTGCCGATATAAAAGCATTTTTATTGGAGATAGATAATTATACGAAGTAGAATCTGAAAACAATGCAACCAAACCGGAACAAACAGAAATACTACAAAAAACCAACTAAGACAAATCCAGAGGATTATATCTATGGAATTAGAACGATAATAGAAGCTGTAGAAGCAAATCGGTCCATCAATAAAATATTAATTCAGCAAGGTTTGGCTGGTGATTTGTTGCGAGAGTTAAAGCAAGTGTTAAAAGGAACTCAGATTAGTTACCAATCTGTACCGGGGCAAAAATTAAATAGGGTTACCAATAAGAATCATCAAGGCGCTATTGCTTTTTTATCACCTATTGAATATCAACAGATAGAAGATGTTTTACCTGCCTTATACGAAAAAGGTCGCACCCCTTTTATATACATTCTTGATCGAGTTACAGATGTTAGAAACATGGGGGCAATAGTTCGATCTGCAGAATGTAATGGCGTAGATGTCGTGATTTTACCATCCAGAGGTTCAGCTATGATCAATGCAGATGCTGTTAAAACTTCTACAGGAGCTTTGCATAAAGTGCCTATTTGTAGGTCGTTTAATTTGAAGTTTACCATTCAATATCTGAAGGAGTCGGGTGTGAGTGTGGTTGCTTGTACTGAGAAAACAAATGATTTACTGACAAAAACAGAATTAACAGGTCCAGTTGCTATCATTATGGGGAGCGAAGAAGATGGAGTGTCTCCCGAATACCTAAAAATGTGCGACAAGAAAGTGAAAATACCTATGTTTGGAACTATCGAATCTCTTAATGTAGCTATTTCGGCATCAATTGTCATGTATGAAGTGAATAGACAAAGAGTTATTGAACAGGAAACCGAAGGGTAAACAATACATTATGAAAACACTACTTTTAAGCATAGTAACGATTAGTTTTATGTTATCAAGCTGTCAAGCTGAATCAACAAAGAATTCAAATATCGAAGAAATAGATAAGCATCAAACAGGAACTTTATCTTCTGTAGCCTGGATAGAAGGGGTGTGGATAGATAGTACAACATTGAATTTTAGAGTTCCGCCTCAGCAATTAATAGAAGAATGGACTTTGTATCCAGATTCTTTGAGTGGAGTGGGTAAATCTGTTGTAGGATTGGACACTATGATAACCGAGCGACTAACAATTCTGATGGTTAACGAAAAACTTACCTATATTGCTAGACCTATAAATCGAACATTGATTAGTTTTGCTAGCTTAATAACAACAGATAGTTTGTTTGTCGTTGAGAATTTGGTAAATGAATTTCCATCTAAGATTAGTTATATTAAAAAAGGGAGTGGCGCTTTAGATATCAATATGCAAGGATCACATAATTCTGTACCTCAAGAATTGGTTAATCACTTTGTTAAAGGGTGAAAAATCAGTTTTTATTTATTCCTATTTTGTTTTTACACGCCTCACAAAGGTGAAGCTCAACTTAATCTATGGTTTTGATTGTTTCGGCTGCATCTTGCATAATACAGTCGGTATTTGGACAATGTGGTAAGCCGAAATTATGACCTATTTCATGACAGGATATTTTTTTTAACCTTGAAATAAACTTTTGTTCAGAAACTTTTTTATTCAATCTGTAGATTGAAACAATGCAACTTTTACCTGGTCGAAAACCCAAACCAAAAATACCCCAATCTTTATATTTTTGTTCGGGTTTTTTTATTGTTTTTGTTACAAAGTCAGAATATTTTGTTGTTGATATATCTTCATTTATGAGCCCTAATGTATAATTGATGTTTTGCTTATTTTTTTTATCCCTTAGGAATCTAATCAAGGTATCTGCTCTGTATCTAGGCGATTTTATATGAACAAAAGCATTTTTTGGAATCTCAACCTCGCTTGCAATTGTGGTTTTGATACCGTAAACTTTGGTTATGGCTGTAGCAACCGTATCTGCCAAATAAATTGGGAATTTTTTAAATGGTTGGATTTCTACAAGTGTATCTTTATCTACTTTTTTTGAGTTACAACTTGTCCATAATAAAACGAAAGAAAAAAGAAAAACTATTGCTACTCGCATACTCATAATTTTATACCTATGACTAATATATCATCAGTTTGATGTGTGGATCCCTTCCAATTGGTAAAATCGTTTCGTAAAAAATCTTCTTGTTGCTCAAACGATAAATCAGCTAGCGTGACGAGTTTCTTTTTGAATTTTCCAACCATATATTTTTTATCTTTTGGACCTCCAAATTGATCTGGAAATCCATCACTTGATAAATAAAGCGTCATTCCGTCTTCGATTTCAAAACGATGACAAATGTATTTCTTTTCTATGTTTTCATAATGTTCACCTACTGATAGTAATCCGCCATTATACTGATCTAGTTTTTTATTTTTTACACAGTATAAAGGGCGACTAGCTCCGCAATAAAAGACTTTATTTGTTTTTCTATTGATAGATATCACTCCGATGTCTATTCCATCTTTTGCTTTAGCATTACCACTTCTTAAAGCATTTTCTAGTCCTTCATCCAGTCGTTTCACTATTTCTACTGGGGATGTTATGCCATTGTCTAAAATTATTTTATCTATCAACGTTGAACTAATTAAACTCATAAAAGCACCAGGGACACCATGACCTGTACAATCTGCTACTATGACAATCTGCTGGTCATCTTTATAATTGACCCAATAAAAATCACCACTTACAATGTCGCATGGTTGAAACAATACAAAAATATTTTCTTTTATAATTTTGGGATCTTTTAGGTCAGGTAAAATCGCTTTTTGAATTCGCTCTGCATAATTGATACTATCAGTAATTTCTTTATTTTTATGTTCAATCAAAATATTGGCTTCGGATAGGTTTTCTTTTTCCTTTCTAAGCTCTAGTGTTCTAATATGAACCGTTTTTTCAAGTAATATTTTCTGTTTTTTAATTCTAAAATACCTCCATTGGAAAATACCAATTACTAAAAGGATAACGCTTAGAGGGGCTGTTATGAGAAACCACAATTCTTTCCAAAAAGGAGCTTTAATTACAAATGGTATTATTATTTCGTTACTAAAAACGCCAAATTTGTTTTTTGCTCTAACTCTAAATGAGTAAGAACCCTCTTGAAGTCTGGGATAGGTAGCTATATCGTGACTTACATTTACAATGTTCCAAGTGTATTCGTACCCATCCAAAAAATATTCATAAGTAATGTCGTCATAATAATTTAAGTCTATCGCTTCAAAAGAAAATTTAAAATTATAGGATCCATAATTAAATTGAGAGGGCAGTGACGATACTACTTTTGAATTTATTTTTAATTCTTTAATTTGAATACTTGGAGCGGTTGTGTGTTTCGTTCTGTCTTTTTCTATACGTAATAAACCTTTGTTGGTTGCAATCCAAAAGTATAGACCTACATCATTATAGATACTGTTTTTTTTCATATTGATGTCAAACAAATCTCTGGAAGTTAGAATTTCGACTACATTATTTAAAGAGTCTAAAATGGAAATAGAGTTTCTATGAAAACACCATTTACTGTGGTGTAAGCCTTCTTTTACATCCAAAACCGTACGGTTATCTAATCCGTCAGCTGTTGTTATTTTTTTTATTAATTTGTTATCTTTTATTATGATCAAGCCGTCCGACTCTGATGCGGCTAAAATGGAGCCGTTAGACGATTCAGTAAGGTTGTTTATAGTATAGGAGTGTAGTTTGTCAAAATCTTTATGAACTATAAATTCTTCATTTTCGTATGAAAATAAGCTTACACCATCGGACGCAAACCACAATACGCCTGTATTAGTCAGTAAAACATCATTCAATACATTGTGAACAAGCCCCTCGTTTGTAGAGATGTGCTGTATTGTTTTGTTGCTTTCGTTATAAGTAAACATTCCCAAATCAGATGCAATCAATAAATTTCCAGTTGCTTTATTAACCGTTATATCATTTATATATTCTATAAAGATGTCGGACTCTTTTTCTACACTTGTTAATTTTTTAGTAATGCCATTCCAATAAAACAGACCATTTTCAGCTGTACCTATCCAAAGTTTGTTTTTATACTGAGCCAATGTAGTTATGTAGGGAGGTGTTACTTCAAATAGAATAGAATCGTATTGTTGTTTAGAGCCTAGTTGTATTTTTTTTACTCCTGTTTCTGAGCCTAAATAAATACTTCCAAAATTATCAATTGCAATGCACGTTAAGTCCGTTAATTGTCGATTAGCAATATCAGAAAATAATACAATTCTTTCAGAACTTAAGGAGCTGACTCCTTCATTGTAATACCCCGTCCATAAGACACTTTGGTTGTCAATAAAAACACTTTTTGTTTGATTACTATTCAGTCCATTTTTCTTAGTGTAAGACCAGGTATTATATCCTTCAAAATATTTTGTATTACCCAATATTTTATATAAGCCTTTATCTTTGGTAGCAATCCAAAGTGTGTTTTTTTCACCAAAAATAAGTTCATTTATTCTTGAGTTTAAATTAATGATTTTTATCTCAGATTTTAATTGTAAGGAACTCTTCTGGTCTAATGAAAATATTTGAACGGAATAATCTTCTGATACAAACGCTATTCGTTCTTCTTTTTGATCCTTGACTATATGAAGGATTGTTTTATTGAGAAGGTTACTTGTGTGTACATTGTTTATCTGTTTTAGACCTCCATTATCTTCTATTTTATATATATAAGTGTTTTTTGTTCCTGCAACAGCAAAATGGTTTTGAAAGCAAGAAAATGTAATAATATCAGCAGAGTTTACTCCTCCAAATTTGACAAGAGATAGTTTGTTTTCTTTGATTTGAAAGACTCCTTGACCTTGAATCAGGCAATAGATAGCGTTGTCAGGTCCTCTAGAAAATTGAAGAATTTTATTGAGTTGATTAACTTTGAGAGTAGTGAAAGTTTCTGTAAGTGTGTTGTACTTTTTTATTTGACCTTTAAAATATCCCAGATAGAGTATAGAGTCCACCTTAAGAATGGTGTTAATAATGTCGTCATTTGGTTCGAAGTAATTAAAGTGTTCTCCATTATATGATACTAATCCATTCTCTGTAGCTAAATAAAGCAAATGATTATCACCCTGAGTAATGTCATAAGTGTATTTAGTTGTAAGTTTTTTCTCTTTACCTATGTTTTTAAAATTGTATTGTTGTCCAATAAATTTTGAAAATGAAAATAGCAATATAAATAGTAGAAAAATTTTCATTTAGTTTTCTTAGATGTTTATTTTTACTTTTATTTTATATTTGTATTTTCTCAAACCATCTGCGGGAATTGAGAAGAAGGGCATAGCTTCTCCATATTGATTCAATATATAAATAGCCATGTCATTTTTAGATTTTTTACGTTGAACGATTTGAAGGTCTAAAACTAAGTTATGCTCATCTTTTTCTATCTTATGGATACTTGATTTCCAATTTCCATCTGACGATGTCGCAGCAGGATTCATGTTTTTTACTACTGAAGTAATTAAAATTTGACCATTGTTGTCAAAATCAAAATTGCATTGTTTAATATTGGTAACACCCTCACCTACAAAAGGGTAAAAGTGGGCGACTTTAGTAATATCATCAAATAATCTGAAACAAATTTCGAATGCAAATGCCTTTCCGCTTGGTATCGAAGTGTTTTTAGATGGGGAAGAACTCATAGATAATTTATATCCATTGCCATCATTTCCCGACTTTCCTTTAATAATGATTTTAAATATGTAACGATCGGCTTCTCCTTCTTTCTCTGCGTGAATCAATTCCCCTTCTTTTGGATTAAAGGGGCCAAAAGTGTACCATTTGTTTTCATAGGTTGAGGAAGAACCAAATGTTTTTTTGTCTAATATAATACCAGCATCATAACCTTTAGTAGGTTGCGTTCCTCTTGCTGCTTTTGTTGAGTAAGCTCCCCTTCCTCCATAAATAGCAAATTCTGTTTTGGTGTCAAAAGACCCATTTTTTTGATCCAAATCACCTGATATTTCAGGGTCAAAAATTCTAAAATAAATATTTCCCTTCTGATCTGTAGGCATGCTATAAAAGTAAACTTGAACCTTGTCGTCATCTCCCCATTTAGCGTTAGCAGATGGTCCAAAGGTCATCAAATGACTTATGTGTTCATAAGTGGAGGGCACTATTTGTGAATAACCATTTACGGTTATTATGAAAACGAGTATATTAAGTATTGATTTCATAAGGCTATGGATTAACGGTTCCTATTACATAAAATTCTACCCTTCTGTTCAGTTGACGCCCAGTTGGATTGTCTGTGCCGTCTGCGTTAGCGTTGGGTGCTGCTGGATTTTTCTCCCCTTTGTATAATGTTGCTTTTATTCTGTTGATGTCTATGCCTTTTGAGGTTAGATAAGCTACGGCAGATTTGGCTCTTTTTTTAGAAAGCCTGATGTTGTAGGAGTCACTACCCATCGCATCTGTATATCCTACTACGTTAATAACCACTTCAGGATTTTCTTTTAAGGTTTTTATATTGTTGTTTAACGTTACTCTCGCATCTTTTCGAATATAAAACTTATCAAAATTAAAATAAATATTTTCTAGTTTGTAGGTTGTGCCGTCTGGTAGTTGAATTATGTTTTCATTACCTAAATTAGATCCTATATCAATGGGAGAAGTGTTTTTGCTTGTATCGTTTACGTTGTTTTGAGGATTGTTTCTAGATAGATAATCATCTTTGGACAGTACGTTTATTGATTTTGCAATACAATATCTCATTTCTTTTCCAGCTTTATCTTTTCCTATAATTTCTAGAAGAATAGTATCTATACCTAGATTTTCAAATGTCATAAGAATGGAGTCTTGCTCAAGTACTTCAGTGTTATTAATTCTCCAAAAGGTATTTGTAATTTCTCCTTCGGGTATTTGACAATACCTAGTGTCGTAAAGTGTTGCTTCATTGATTTTAACCGTATCCGGTCCAGAAGCCTCCATATATATGTCGTTTTCTCCTACGACTATTGGTAAGTCGCCTACCATAGATATTAAATCTTCATTCATTATAGTACGTCCAGTTAGAGAATCTATGGCGTTTAGTTTGATTTCGTATGTGCCAGGTTTTTTATAGGTGTGTGTTATTTTCTTGCCTCTTAGTATAGATCCATCTCCCATTACCCATTCGTAGATTAACGGAATGCCATTATTGTCTATAGAAGAAGATGCATCTATATCTACTTGGTAGTTTACGGCAAAATCTTTACAATTCTTAAATTCAGGATTCCCAAATGGTTGAAAAGTATATATGTCCATGTTTCCGTACCCTCCTTTTCTATCCGAAGATAGGTAGATGGTGTTACTGTTTCTAACTTTTCTAAAATATATATCATTTGCAGGTGAATTGACAGGAGTCCCCATGTTTTTAGCTTTACTCCAAGAACTACCATCAAACTCTGAATAAAATACATCATAACCTCCCATTCCTTCATGACCTTTACTAGAGAAATACATTGCTTTTCCATCATCTGACAAGAAAGGACTGTCATCATCTTTGTCGGTATTGATATTAGCTCCAAGTGGTTGCGCTTTTGACCACTCGCCATTGCTACCTAGCTCAGATTTGAAAATATCATAGCCGCCCATGCTTTCCTCACTATCAGAGCTAAAATACATGGTTTTTCCATCGGCAGTCAAGCAGCCGTGTCTTTGATATTTGCTAATGTTTATAGCTTCACTAAATTTGGTAGGATTTTTCCATTTTCCATTCTCAAAAACACTATACCATAAGTGGTTTTCTTGATACAGGATTAACGTGTCTTCGCTACTTGTAATTTCTACTACAGATTCATGTTTTTTTGAGTTTCTAACATCTCCAGTATAATCTGTCTTTTTTCCAAATGGAGTTCCTTGCGTTAGTTCTCCATTTTTAAAGTAGGAAATGTACATATCTTCATAGTATTGGTTGTCCCAATAGTAGTCGCCAATATTTTCTAAGCCTCTTCGTGTAAAAAGCAAAGCTGAATCTCTAGCAATAAAAACGGGTACATATTCCGCAAAATTGCTATTTACCTTTTCTCCTAAATTTTTGATCTTTCCATCGTAGAGATGCGTGTCATAAGAAATGGCAAATTCACATTCTCTTATTCTGCTTTCTGTCTGACTTCCAATGATGTTGTCTTTGTCTTTTATTCCTTTTTCAAACAATTTATAATAATCAATGGCAGTAGCGTACGCTTCAAAATAATGATAGGACTGACCCAATTGCAGGTAAAGCTCATAAACAGTGTCTTCCGGCATCAATTGTTCGGCTGCTTTGAATTCTTCGTGCGATTTTTCTTTATCATAAAATGCAGATTCGTATAAAAGACCTAGTTGAAAATGTGCTTCAAAGCTTTTCTCATCTAAAGTAATTGCTGCTAAATATGTTTCTTCTGCACTTTTAAAGTGGTTGAGATTTCGTTCCCTTTTTGCTTGTTTTATTAATTTTTTAACTTCTTTATCGCCTCCTGTATTATTAGCAAAATAGGGTGCGTTTATCATTAATATAAAAGAAACTAAAAATAGTATTTTTGGTTGCATTGAATAGATCAATTTAGTAGGTTAATTTTATTCATTAAATTTTCTTTAGACCCTCTGCTTATTGGAAGTTTTGAGTCTCCTATTAGTACATAACCATCTTGAATGGAAGTTATTCTATTGATATTTACAATGTACGATCTATGTATGCGTACAAATTTTTTGCGATCTAATTTTGTTTCCATACTTTTCATTGTGCCTAGCACTACAAATCTGCCTTTGTCAGAAAAAATACTAACATAATCAGAAAGAGCTTCAATGTATTGTATGTCATCTAAAGTTATTTTAACATATTTTGAGTCGGATTTTATAAATAAATTATCAAATGATGAACTATCAATAGTTACTTCTGTTTGAATGTTTTTTACCTTGGTAATGGCTTTACAAAAACGGTCAAATTCAATAGGTTTAGTGAGATAGTCGGCTACATCAAAATTATAAGCGTCTAATGCGTATTCAGATTTGGAAGAAACCACTATTACATGTGTTTTTTTATGTAGTAGCGACATAAACTCTAGCCCCGTCATATTGGGCATTTCAATATCAAGAAGCACTAAGTCGCAAGAAGCATCTTTCAAAAAGTTTAATCCATCTTTTCCGGATGAAAAAGAGCCTATGCAGTCCATCTCAGGATGACGCTCAACACATTTTTCAATAGAGATTCTTGAGACATCATCATCATCTACTATAATACACTTCATTTCTTTGTTGTTTGAATTCGAGACAAATGTATAAAAATAAAAGGTTCTTTTTGTGTTAAAGTACAAAACATCAGTACAAAATGGTTGTTTATCTGTGTAAACGAGCCGTTTTACCGAAGGATTTATGTTTTTTGCTAAATATTTATTTATAATTTTCTAATATTCTGATTAGAACGTTTAATTTTGTTTGTTCAATTTAAGAACTATAATTATGGGAAGAGCATTTGAATTTAGGAAAGCCAGAAAAATGAAACGCTGGAGTAAAATGTCTAAAATTTTCACTAAAATAGGAAAAGAAATTTCTATGGCGGTAAAGGAGGGTGGACCAAATCCAGACAATAACTCTAGGTTGAGAGCTGTTATCCAAAATGCTAAGTCTGAAAACATGCCAAAGACCAATGTAGAAAATGCTATAAAAAAAGCATCTTCTAAGGATTCTAAAAATATGGACGAGGTCAATTACGAAGGGTACGGACCATATGGTGTTGCTATGTTCATAGAAACAGCTACAGACAATAGCACAAGAACAGTAGCTAATGTTAGAAATATATTCTCGAAAGGAAACGGAAATCTTGGAACAAATGGATCTTTAGAGTTTATTTTTGATCGAAAAGCTAATTTCACCGTCAAGGCAGAAGGTGTAGATCCAGAAGAATTGGAATTAGAATTGATAGATTTTGGACTTGAAGAAATAGACGCAGATGACGATGAAATACTGATTGTTACAGATTTTTCTGATTTTGGAGCCATGCAAAAAGCCATAGAAGATTTAAACCTAGAATTGGTTTCCGCAGAAAAAGTTAGAATACCACTATCTACAGTATCATTGTCAGAAGAACAACAAGAAGAAATTGACAAACTGTTAGAAAAATTTGACGATGACGATGATGTTCTTCAAGTTTTTACTAATATTGGATAAGAAAAACAACCTGTTTTTATAACGTTTAAAGAATGAAAGAAGTGGTTTGTCATTCCTTTTTTGCACCTGATAATGACTTCTTTTCATTTTTTATCTAATAAAGATTTGGTTTTATCATTTAATATTTCATTTCTTTGCAAAAATTCGGTTGATTTCCAATTGAATAAAAAAACTTCTACATGGCAGAGAATTTAGTAATAGTTGAGTCACCAGCAAAAGCAAAAACAATAGAAGGTTATTTAGGTAAGTCTTTTACCGTTAAGAGTAGCTTTGGACACGTTAGGGATTTACCAAAAAAAGGTGTAAATATTGATATTGAAAACAATTTCACACCTACCTATGAGGTGACTGATGACAAAAAGAAAATAGTAAAAGAACTCAAATCTTTAAGCAAAAAAGCAGATATCGTTTGGTTAGCAACGGATGAGGATCGCGAGGGGGAGGCTATCTCATGGCACCTGCTAGAAGCGTTAAATTTAGACCCAAAAAAGACCAAAAGAATTACATTCAATGAGATTACAAAGTCTGCTGTTACTACTGCTATTGAAAACCCTAGAGAAATAGACATTAATCTAGTAAATGCACAACAAGCTCGTAGAATATTAGATAGAATAGTAGGTTTTGAATTGTCTCCCGTTCTATGGAGAAAAGTAAAACCATCGCTTTCTGCCGGAAGAGTCCAGTCGGTAACTGTACGGTTGATAGTGGATAGAGAACGTGAGATAGAAGGTTTTAAGTCGGTATCTTCATTTAAAGTTTATGCCTATTTTTCTATCAACAAAAACTCTTTTAGAGCAGAGCTTTCTAAAAACTTCAAAACAGAAGCGGAAGCAGAAGCTTTTGTTAATGATTGTGTCGATGCTAACTTCAAAGTAGCCAATCTCGAAAAGAAACCTGCCAAAAGAAAACCAACAACACCTTTTACTACTTCTACACTTCAACAAGAGGCAAGTAGAAAACTAGGATTTAGTGTTTCTCGTACCATGTCTGTAGCTCAAAAACTATACGAATCAGGAAAGATTACCTATATGAGAACAGATTCCGTTAACCTGTCTGATTTTGCAATGGCAAATTCGAAGGAGGCGATAATAAAATTATACGGAGAAAAATATTGTAACCCTAGAAAATACAAAAATAAAAATTCAAATGCACAAGAAGCACACGAGGCCATTCGACCTACTGAGTTTTCTGTGCAATCTGCTGGAACAGACCACGCAGAGAATAGATTGTACGATTTGATCTGGAAACGTACCATAGCATCGCAAATGAGCGATGCAGAACTGGAACGAACTAAAGTAACTATTTCAGGAGATACAACAAATGAAGATTTTATTGCCAAAGGAGAGATTATCAAGTTTGATGGATTCTTAAAGGTATATTTAGAAGGTACAGACGATGAAGATTCAGATAATGACAATGGATTATTGCCAGCAATGAAAACAGGAGACCTACTTCTTAATGAAGTCGTGACCGCTACACAACGTTTTACAAGACCGCCAGCAAGATTTACAGAAGCATCTCTTGTTAAGCAGTTGGAGGAAAACGGCATAGGAAGACCTTCAACTTATGCGCCTACCATTTCTACAGTTCAGAAAAGAGGGTATGTGGAGAAGAAAGAAATAGAAGGAAAAGAAAGAGATTTTGTCCATATAGAATTGAAGTATGGTAATGTATCTAAAGTAACCAAAAAAGAACGCTACGGAGCAGATCGCAACAAGATGTTTCCTACAGATATGGGGGTTGTTGTTACGGATTTTTTAGTTGAAAATTTTGACAAAATATTAGATTATAACTTCACAGCATCCGTAGAAAAACAATTTGACGATATCGCTCAAGGAATGATGGAGTGGACAGCTATGCTCAAAGAATTTTATGATCCATTTCACATAAAAGTAGAAGATACTTTAGAAAATGCAGACCGAGCAACTGGCGAAAAAGCTTTAGGAATAGATCCTGAAACCAAACTCCCCGTGATCGTTAGAATCGGAAAGTTTGGACCAATGGCGCAGATTGGTAAAAATGATGACGAAACAGGAGAAAAGGCAAAATTTGCAAGCCTTCAGACCGGACAAACATTAGGGAATATTACTTTAGAAGAAGCTCTTGAATTGTTTAAGTTTCCTAAAAACTTAGGAGAGTATGAAGGTCAGGAAGTTATAGTGGCGCAAGGGAGGTTTGGTCCGTATGTGAAATTTGACGAAAAGTATGTCTCTATTCCAAGAGATGAAGAGATAGGATCGGTAAATTTGAGCAGAGCCATAGAGTTGATAGAAGAGAAACGAAAAGCTGATGCTCCTATTTATGAATACGAAGGATTACCCGTTCAAAAAGGTACAGGTAGATTTGGACCGTTTATAAAATGGAACGGAATGTTTATCAATGTCAATAAAAAATATGATTTTGATAATCTGACTACAGACAATATTATAGAATTGATAGAGGTTAAAAAGCAAAAAGAAATAGATAAAATGATCCACAACTGGGAAGATGAGGGTATATCTGTTCAAAAAGCACGTTGGGGGAGATTCAATATCATTAAAGGGAAATTGAAGATAGAATTACCAAAAACATTTGATGTAGAAGCGTTGACACTTGACAAAGTGAAGGAAATGATTGAAGAAAAAACGCCTGCAAAAAAGAAAAAGGCTCCAGCGAAGAAGAAAAAGAAAGCGGTAGCAAAGAAAAAAGCTCCAGCGAAGAAGAAATAGGTTAATTAGTATTTAGCTCATACTGTGTAATTTAAAAAGCAATTATAAATGGATATTAGTATATACTTTGCACCTTTAGATGCACCAGAATATCAAAAAGATACGTTGGGTTATTTTACAGCGTTTTACGATGAAAGTGGCTTCCCAGAGTTGGAAGGTGCTGATATTGCCATATTAGGAGTAAATGATTCAAGAGGATGTAAACTAGGAAAAAATTACAATGATGCCCCAGATATCATCAGACACGAAATCTACTCGTTGTACCACCATCAAAAAGAAGTGAACATAATTGATCTTGGAAACATTAACCAAGGGGCTAGGTTGGAAGATACCTACCATGCAGTAACAGAGGTGGTTCAAGAACTGAATAAAAAAAATGTGTTCACGATTATTCTAGGAGGAAGTCAAGATTTGACCTATGCCAATTACAAGGCGTATGAGAAACTAGAACAAACCATCAATGTGGCTGTTATAGATGATGGTATTGATTTTGGAAATGATGCTGAAGAAATTAGCAATGAAAATTTCCTTTCCAAAATTATATTGCATCAACCCAACTACTTATTCAATTTTAGTAGCATCGGTTTTCAAACGTACTTGGTCTCTCCAGAAACAAAACAACTTATGGACGATTTGTTTTTTGATAGTTATCGACTTGGAACAGTACAAAGTAATATAGCACATAGCGAGCCGCCTCTTAGAAATGCAGACATACTTAGCGTAGATGTATCCTGCATTCGCAATAGCGAGTTTCAAGGAAAAAACGTAGCAGGACCAAATGGATTTTATGGAGAGCAAATTTGTCAAATGATGCGATATGCTGGTATGAGTGACAAGCTATCTAGTATCGGTTTTTACGAATATGTGCCTAATAATGATTTAGATCGATCTAGTGCCAAACTACTCGGGCAAATGATTTGGTGCGTAGTAGATGGATATTGCAATAGAAAAAAAGACTACCCAATAGGTTTGAAAGATAACTATATAAAGTACCGAATACACGTTGAAAATACCGAACACGAGTTAGTCTTTTATAAGAGTAACAAAAGTGATCGTTGGTGGATGGACGTGCCCTATCCCCCTAATGAGATTATGAAATTTGAACGTCATCACCTAGTTCCATGTAACTATGAAGATTATAAATTTGCCAGTGAAGGACATATGCCGGATCTTTGGTGGAAAACATATCAGAAGCTAAATTAATCTGATTTTCTTTGTGAAATGATTTATGTAAAAGTAGCACTATGAAAATAACAAAACAAATATTAATCGTAATAAGCCTGCTCATTGCGATAGCCACACATGTCAGTGCTCAAACCATGAAAGAAGGTGATATTATGATAGAAGGATACTTAGGAGCAGGTTCGTTATCCAATACCTCTTTCAAGGCATTGGCAAAATTAGCATCCAATAACAATATAAATATCAATGTGAATACAACTACACCTTATGGAGGCAGATTTGAATACATGCTCACAGACTTGATTGGAGTAGGTCTCGATGCTAATTATGGATATACAGCATTAACTTGGAGCGGCTATTTAGATGCCGATACAGTTGCTGGGGTTATTACAGTTGCAGGTTTGTACGAGTTTAAATTAACAAAAAAAGTACTTCGTGTAATGCCAACAATTAAAGCTCATTTTGGAAAAAGTGAAACAATGGATTATTATGCCGGGTTATCATTTGGGTATAAGCAACGTACTCTAAAAGGAGTATCTAATAATCCTACTGATTATCAATTAAAAAGTGTCACTACAAAAGCCGTATATATGCCCGTAGCATTTAGGATAGCGTCTGGGATTCATTATTTCCCTATTGAGAATGTAGGAATTAATGCTGAAATTGGGTTTTTTGGAGGGGCTTTGTTTACAGGGGGTGTTTCCTTCAAATTTTGAATTGACAATGGGTTTTTACCAAAAGTTATTCGCCAGTAAGTACGATTCTTTTATGTACGGTTTGGAAAAACAATTTTTTCAAATTAGAAAAGAGTTGATTTTTCCGCTAGAAGGGAAGATTCTTGATGTGGGTTCTGGTACCGGAGTTAATTTTCATCATTTTAATTCCGAAACGGAGGTCATAGCTGTAGAACCATCTTCTTTTATGATGGAAAAAGCCAAAAACAAATTTCCAGATAAAAACCATATAAAAATGTACAACCTTGGTGTGAACGATGTAGAATTGATGGAAATAATTCCGCCTAGTAGTTTGGATTGTGTCGTTTGTACATTAGTATTGTGTACTGTTCCTAATCCGCAAGAAGCACTGCAAAAGTTCAAAAAATGGCTAAAACCAAATGGAAAACTTGTTGTAATTGAACATATTCACGCAGAGAAAAAACTAAATAGAGCTTTGCAAAACATAGTAAACCCCGTTTGGAAGGTGATTGGTGATGGTTGTAACCTCAATAGAGATACGGATTTAATGATAAAAAATGCTGGTTTTGAACTTTGTCAAGAAGCGTACTTTAAAAACACATTACGCTTTTATAAAGCAGAATTTAGAAATAACAAAAAGGCTTAAAACTTATTTTTTTGAAAGAGGAAATCAAAATTGTAGTAGATTTGTGTAAGCAATGAAGACACTGTCTATAATAATACCGGTATATAATGAAGAAGCGACTATATATGATGTTTTGGAAGCAGTAGTTGCAGTACAATTGCCCGATGGAATTGAGAAAGAAATAATTGTGGTCAATGATAAATCATCTGACAATAGTCAAAAAGAAGTAGAACGATACCTCGAAGAATTTCAAAGCGAAAACATAACACTTATAAATCATTCCAAGAATAAAGGTAAAGGAGGGGCGTTGCAAACAGGTATAAAACGTGCAACTGGAGACTATACAATTATTCAAGATGCCGATTTAGAATTAGACCCCAATGAATTTAACATCATCATTCAACCTGTTTTGGATAATGAGGCGGATATCGTTTTTGGTTCTCGTTTTTTGAATGAAAAAAAAGGAGGTTCAGGTCTAAGTGTTGTTGCCAATAGAGTGCTTACGGGATTTAGTAATTTTGTTTTTGGTACTACTATAACAGATATGGAAACCTGTTATAAACTCGTGCCGACAAGTATTTTTCAAAACTTGAATTTAGTTGAGCAACGCTTTGGGTTTGAACCCGAAATAACAGCTAAATTGGCTAAGATTAAAAAGTTAAAATGGAAAGAAGTAGCGGTTTCTTACGATCCTAGAACCAATGAAGATGGAAAAAAAATAGGATGGAAAGATGGTGTACGTGCTATGTATTGTATCCTAAAATATGGATGGTTTACTACATTAAAAAAATCAATAAAAAAACCACTTTAGTACCTTTAGATAAGCTCTTAATCCAAGAGAAGTGATTATATGTTTTGTGATATAATATACCCCCCCGTCCAGCAGGCTTGAAAATTAAATCCTCCAGTAAGCGCATCGATGTCTAGGATCTCACCTACAAAAAACAAATTTGAATGAAGTTTGCTCTCAAATTTTGTAAAATCTATTTGTTTTAAGTTAATCCCTCCACAAGTTACAAACTCCTCTTTATTGGTGCTTTTTCCAGTTATTTGAAACACTCCCGCTTTCAGATTCTCAATGAGTTTGTTTTGCTCTTTACCACCTAATTCCGCCCATGTTTTGGTTGTACTGATGTTAGCGTCTGTTACCAAAGCCTCCCATAATCGTTTTGGAAGATTGAAAAGAGGATTCTTTAGAATTGTTTTCCTAGGGTGATTGGCTCTTTGAGTTAAAAAAGTAGTGTTTACATCTTCCCTGTCATAATCAAAGCACCAATCTACGAGTAGGTTAAATTTATACTCCTGCTCAGCAAGTTTTCGAGCAGAAACTGCTGAGGTTTTCAAGATGGCAGGACCGCTCATTCCCCAGTGAGTAATTAATAGAGGCCCCACTTCACTTCGTTTTGTGCCTGTTATTTTTACACAAGCATTAGGTACTGATAAGCCAGATAGTCCTCGAAGTCGAGTGTCTTTAGTATTGAAAGTAAACAGTGAAGGAAGTGGCGGTTCTATGCGATACCCCAATTGGGAAAGTGTGTCCAAAATAGCTTTAGCATTACCTCCAGATGCTACTACTACAGCGTCATAAGAGTCGTTATTGACTAGCCATGTTCCATTTTCTTGTGGTTCTAAATGTTGAATGGTAGATTCTAATTTTATTTTTACCCCCAGTTCCCGAGCTTCTTTAAGAAAACAGTCTATAATGGTTTGAGAACGGTCGGTATCTGGAAATACCCTATTGTCTTCTTCTATTTTTAGGTTAACACCCCGTTGAGCAAACCAATCCATTGTGTCGCCAGTCATAAAAGTATGAAATGGACCTAAAAGTTCCTTGTGTCCTCTAGGGTAAAATTTTACCAATTCTTTAGGTTCAAAACAAGCATGGGTAACATTACATCTTCCACCTCCACTCACTTTTACTTTTCCAAGAAGGTTTCTACCTTTTTCAAAAATGGTAATTTTATAACCAGGGTTTTTCTTAGCGGTATTTATTGCTGTAAAAAAGCCTCCAGCCCCGCCTCCTATAATTGCTATTTTTTTGCTCATAAACCTAGTTGCTCATTGTTTTTTGAAAAGAAATGAGTTTTTAGAGGTGTTCTTAAACTTTTACATAACTTTATAGAAACGAAGTTACTATAATTTTCGTAGCATTTCAGGAAATTGTTTTTAGAATTTACAATTTGGCTAAATTAGAAAAGACGAAATGATGTTGGATATTTTATTGATTATGTTGTTTTAATTAGAAAATTATAGGTTGGATTTAGGGTGGTCTATACTTCATATTGTATATTTGTAGTGTTAAATTCTAGGATAGATGAATATAGATATGAATTTATTATATAAAACAGCTTTTAACTCAGCAAATGAAGGTCTAGTTCTTGTAAATAAAACAGGGGAAATTATTGAGGTAAATACAAAGACAATTAAGCTGTTTGGTTATAGCAAGGAGGAGTTGTTAGGTCAAAAAGTAGAAATCTTAATGTCTTCTAAATATCATAAATCCCATGTTGCAACTCGAAATTCGTATCATAAAAAACCTTCAGCTAGGGAAATGAGCAATGAGAAATCTCATTTGTTTGGTATGCGAAAAGATGGTACTGAAATGCCTATTAATATTAGTCTTAATCCATTTGAGATGGAAGGGGAGCGTTTTGTTCTTGCTTTGATATCTGATGTTACCAAGTCTAGGAAGTTGTTGGAAGAGTTGAAATCAACAAAGGATAATTTATTTAAATTGAATTTAGAATTGGAAAATCTAGTTATCAAACGAACAAAGCAACTTAGAAAAAGTCAAAAACTGTATCAATTAATAGCACAGAGCTTTCCAAATGGAATTATTAATGTATTAAATTCAGAGTATGAATATGTTTTTGCCGAAGGTAAGGATTTAAAGAATAGGAAGATCGTTCCCGATTCTTTGATCGGGACTTCTTTTTTAAGTCAGTTTAATGAATCGTCAAAAGCTAATATTTTAGACAAGTTAAAATTAGTTAGCACAGATAGTATTCAATCTCTACAAGTGGAAATAGACGAATGTTATTATGAATTAAATATTATCGGTCTTGCCAATAGTGACAATGTAATAGATCAAATTCTAATCGTTCAGTTTAATATTAGCCAACTCAAAAAACACGAAAAAGAACAAGAGCGAGCCCTTGTTAAAGAGCGTGAGTTAGGAGTCATGAAATCTCGTTTTGTCTCCATGGCTTCGCACGAATTTAGAACACCTTTGAGTGCTATTCTTTCATCTAGTTCACTGATCGAAAAGTATGAAAAAGAAGAACAACAAGGGAATAGATTAAAGCACACGGCTCGTATTAAATCTTCAGTAAATAATTTGACCAATATTCTAAATGATTTTCTCTCTTTTGATAAGTTGTCTTCCGGAAATATAAATGTTACTATAGAACGGTTTGATCTTATGGAAGCTATTGAAGCAGCCTTGGATGAAATACAAGTTCTCAAAAAAAAGGGACAAAAATTTATTGTTGATAAGGATGCGACACATACCGTAGAGAGCGACCCTAAGTTGTTAAAAAATATAATAATAAACTTGATTTCCAACGCTATCAAGTACAGTGATGAAGGAAGTGAAGTCGAAATAAGAGTTTCAGAAAAGAAAGAAAGTATTAAAATCGAAATAAAGGATAGTGGTATTGGGATACCAGAAGAAGAGCAAAAAAAAATGTTTCAACGATTCTTTAGGGCAGGCAACGTTTCTAACATTCAAGGAACAGGACTAGGACTTAATATTGTAAAAAAATATGTTGAGCTGCTAAACGGAAATATCACTTTTGAAAGTAAATTAAATGTAGGTTCAACGTTTATTGTAACTTTACCAAAAATATTTAGTCATGTATAGTATATTAATAATTGAAGATAATCAAGATATTCGTGAAAACACACAAGAAATTCTTGAGTTAACTGGTTATACAGTTGCGGTTGCAGAGGATGGAAGAGAAGGGGTAGAGAAAGCATTTACTATATTGCCTGATATTATTCTGTGCGACATTATGATGCCACGTTTAGACGGGTATGGCGTAAGAGAATTATTGCTAGAAAATGAAGAAACTAAAGATATTCCGTTTATATTCTTAACTGCTAAGACTGATTTGTCTGACATAAGAAAAGGAATGAACATGGGGGCAGATGATTACCTGACTAAGCCATTTGACGATGTGGATTTGATGAAATCCATTCGGTTGAGATTAGAAAAGAAAGAAAAAGCAAATACCTTAAAGCCAAAATCTAAAAAAGATATTTCAGAGTTGATAGATGAATTGATCGAAGGCAAGAAACAATTAACCTACGCAAAGAAGGAAAACATATATAGAGAACAAGAGTATGCATCTAGCGCATATAGGGTCGTTAAAGGAACAGTTAAGGCGTTTAGAATTAATGAAGACGGAAAAGAGCTAATTTATCAAATATACAAAAAAGGAGATGTGTTTGGGTTGTGTGATATTTTGTTAGGGGAGAATCATGCAGAAAGTACCGCTTGTTTGGAAGATAGTTCGATAATAAAAATATCTAAAATTGATTTCCAAAAATCTTTAGATGAGCACTCTATTTCAGTAGATTCTGTAGTGAAGCATCTAACAACTATTCTAAAAACATTTGATGATAAATTAATATCAATGGCTTATGATTCTGTGAGAATGCGTGTAGCTAGTAATTTGGTAACATTACATAAAATCTATAAAAGACAAAGCGATAATAGTATCTTTAAGATTCAAAGAGAAGATCTTGCTGCTATGGTAGGGACAAGCCCAGAGTCTGTGATTAGGACACTTTCAGACTTTAAAAAAGAAGGGCTGATTTCTATTACAAAAAATGAAATCACAATTGAAAACATTGAAGGATTAGAGCATTTTAGATTTTAAATAAATCTTTTTACTGAGAACATCAATGCGCTCTATCCATTTGTTCTTTTAGCGTCCAGTTGTCTGTAGTGGTCGTTTGTAGCCAAACTCTACCAGATTTCCTATAAACTTGGGCGTTGATGTTTAACTTAGCTAAAAACATATGTTCAACTAAAGCAGTAGAGTAATCTTCAAATAATGAAAATGAACTTTCTGTAGTTTGATCTTTTAAAGAAACAACAATATTATCTTCTTTAATGAGAGATGCTGCCTCGTTTCCTTTGAAATCTTTGTGCTTTTCTTTAAAGACTTCAATTTTTAAGTTTGGAAAACTCGTTGAAAACCATTCTTTTATCTTTGATAATTCGATCTCTTTTTTTATCTTTAATTCAGCCATTTTTATAGGGATTAATTCAGCTTCATCATTGAAGACTATATTCCGAATGCAAAATAACTATTACTTTTTAAGTTGTGTCCTGATTTTAGTTGACTTAATTGCTGATTAATATCATACGTTTCATTTGTTTGTTAACATTTTGATTATTAATGTTAACAACTGGTAAGATTCAAATTTTATTATTTGTATATTTGGCTTAACCCAACTTGACTTTTTTTACCCTAATATTTTTATTTCAAAAAATATTTCAAAACATAACCCGATGATTACTAGTGATATAGCGTTTTATCGACAATACTCCAAATAATCATAACGCACTGAAGTACAGTTGTTTGG
>CAMZLL010000075.1 GCA_947311505.1 uncultured Cryomorphaceae bacterium | reverse complement strand
ACACTTTACACCCAATTTCACCCTATAAATGATGAATTATTCGGGTTAATTCTCGATAGTGGTTTTTTGCCAACTGTTAATGGAAGAATGGTTAATGAAACGTATTTTGTTTACATCAGGTTTTATTTAGGTTTTGTTGGAAAAGAAGAAACGATTATTCCCGTTATTGAATTCAATAAAAGTATGATAGATTTTATTGAGCGTATTTAAGATCTCTCATATAATAACCAACTCCTCACAAACAATAAAGTAGCTAATATTAAATTGTATACTATTCATACCTTAGACATTCACAAAAACGAGTTGATAAAAGAAATCAAAAGCAGTTAAAAATCGATGTTGAAGACGTAATTTTAGTACATATAAATTTCACTAATATTGAATACTCAAGATTGGTATTGAAATTGAATAAGAACACGTATGAGAAGTTTATTTAATATAATTATAATATCATTAATCGTCCTGTTTTCGGGGTTTTTGATTTTGAAGGAGTCGCCAATTTCTAAAACTACAGATGTGGAATTGAGTAAAGAAGCAAACCAATTGCTCCCTCCATTTTTAACACCCGCAAAAAAAACTTGGGCAGATAGCGTACTCAAAACCATGACTCCCGAGCAAAGAATCGGTCAATTATTTATGGTGGCAGCTTATTCCAATAAAGATAAAACACATCAAGAAGCAATTGAAAAATTAATAAAAGAACAACACATTGGAGGGCTTATATTTTTTCAAGGCGCTCCTCATAAGCAAGCTACACTTACCAATAGTTATCAAGCTGCATCTAAAGTTCCGCTGATGGTATCCATAGATGGAGAATGGGGATTGGCAATGCGACTAGATAGTACTCATAAGTTTCCGAAACAGATGACTTTAGGTGCGGTACAAGACGATACATTGATTTATGAAATGGGAAAAGAAATGGCAGCCCATTGCAAACGAATAGGCATTCACGTCAATCTTGCTCCCGTTGCAGATATTAATAACAATGCATTGAATCCTGTAATTAATTATCGTTCGTTTGGTGAGGATAAATATAAAGTTACCAAAAAATGTTTGTCGTATATGAATGGTATGCAAGATCACGGAATTATAGCAAACGCCAAACATTTTCCTGGTCACGGAGATACGGATAGCGACTCGCACAAGACGTTGCCGATCATCAATCACGATTTAGCTCGATTGGATAGTTTGGAGCTGTATCCATTTAAACAATTGATAAATAATGGGCTGGGGAGTATGATGGTGGCGCATTTGTATATTCCTAGTTTAGATGATACACCTAATCAAGCCTCTACATTGTCTAAAAAAATAGTAACAAACCTACTCAAAGATGAATTGCATTTTGAAGGTTTGATTTTTACAGATGCACTCAATATGAAAGGTGTTAGTAAATATTACGCACCGGGGAAGGTAGATTTAGCAGCACTTTTGGCAGGAAACGATGTGTTGTTGTTTTCTGAAGATGTGCCAAGAGCGATAGTAGAAATTAAGAAAGCAGTTGAAGAAGGATTGATTTCGCAAAGAGAAATAGATACACGTTGCAGAAAGATATTGATGGCAAAAAAATGGTGCGGATTGGATACCATACATCCAATTAAATTAACGAGCCTTACCAAAGATTTAAACCCTAAAAAAGCAGCTTTTCTCAACCAAAAACTTTACGAAGAAGCAATTACGGTGGTTAGAAATGAAAACGAAATCATACCACTTACAGGGTTAGGGAAACGAACGATAGCAAGTGTAACCATTGGGATGAAGCCAAATAAACACAATTATTTTGATGAGCGAGCAGATCTCTATTGCAGAATGAATGCTTATAGTTATACTAAAAATATGGATTCAACTGCAATAGAAAAATCAATAGAAGAGTTGCAAGATTACAATACTATTTTGCTCACGATTCATGGGATGAATCAACGTCCTAAAAAGAATTTTGGATTAACTCAGAGTACATTATCGTTGATACAAACTTTAGCTAATGATAAATCAAAACAAGTAATATTAACCATTTTGGGAAATCCTTATGCCTTAAAAAATGTAACAGCGTTAGATCAGTTGGATGGTGTAGTGGTAACATACGAAGACCGAGAAATAACAGAACAAACGGCAGCAACTTTGATTTTTGGAGGAATAGCTTCAAAAGGAAAATTACCCGTTAGTATTTCGAATAAATATCCAGCAGGATTAGGAATAGTTACCCGTAGTCCGATACGATTTAAATATACGCATCCAGAAGAATTGGGGATACAAGAATCTGATTTAAAAGGTATTGAAAGTATCGTGAAAGAAGGTTTAAAAGAGGGTGCGTATCCTGGTTGTCAGATTTTGGTTGCCAAAGATGGTAAAGTTTTTTATCACAGGAGTTTTGGTAACCATACGTATGCTAAAAATAGTAAAAAAGTGGAGAACACAGATATTTATGACTTAGCAAGCATCACAAAAATAGCAAGTAGTACCGCTTCGTTGATGAGGTTGCAAAGCCAAAGGAAAATCAATGTTGACAGCACATTGAATACTTACCTTCATGATATGGTAGATACCTCAGCATATAAGGATATAAAACTAAAACAAATGCTTACCCATCAAGCAGGGTTTGTAGCTTGGATTCCGTTTTACTTTAGAACATTAAAAAAAGGAAATCCAGATCCTAGATTTTACAACGTGAAGCAAACCCCAACTTTTAGCAATCGTGTGGCTAGCGATTTGTACATAAAAAGTAGTGTTAGAGACTCTATATTTAAACGCATATTATCTACAGAAGTTTCTGCTCGTAAAAAATATAAATACAGTGATTTGGGGTATTATTTTATCAATGAAATTATAAACAGAGAAACTAAAATGACCCAAGACCAATACGTAGAAGAAAACTTTTACAAATCACTAGGCTTGGATAATATTGGATACAATCCCAGAGACAAATGGGACATAACGAGAGTTCCTCCAACTGAGGATGACAAGACGTTTAGAAAGCAATTAATTCACGCAGATGTTCATGATCAAGGTTCGGCAATGCTTGGCGGTGTTTGTGGTCATGCAGGTCTATTTTCCAATGCCAATGACCTTGCTGTAATGATGCAAATGATGTTGAATTACGGAACCTATGGAGGAGAGCGATATTTTGACGAAAGTGTCGGTAAATATTTTACATCCTCACCTTATTTGGCAAACGGAAATAGGAGAGGTATCGGATTTGATAAGCCAGTAAGAGCAGGTGGGAGTGGACCTACTTGTAGTAAATGCGCCTCCTCATCTAGTTTTGGACATTCGGGATTTACCGGCACACTTACCTGGGCAGACCCTAGTAGTGGATTGGTTTATGTGTTTTTGAGCAACCGAATATACCCAGATGCAACCAATCGAAAACTCATCAAAATGTCCTCCCGTACACGTATTATGCAAGTGATTTATGATGCGATTAAAAAGGCAGATGATAAATAGTGGAGTTCTCATGGAAAATTAAAGGGGTTTACAAACACATTTTATCCTATCTTTGATGTATCAAATCCCTAAAACTATTAGAATGGAAAATGATATTGAAATAAGACGTGCATTGGCGCATTTGAGTAAAGATTTAGTTGCTGAGATATTGTCTGTATCTACCATTCAGGAAATCCCTAAAGGAACAGAACTACTGAGAGATGGGCAATATGTAAAAGTCATTCCTATAGTTTTGAATGGATTGGTAAAAGTGTTTACCCGCCACGAAGACAAAGAATTATTACTCTACTATATAAGACCCGAAGAAAGTTGTATAATGTCTTTTGGAGCCAGTCTAAAAAATGAGCCCATAAGAGTTTTTGCCATTACCGAAGAAGATACGAGAGCTTTATTGCTCCCTGTTAGTTCAATTTCCAAGTGGGTACGAGAATTTCCTGATTTTAATGGCTTGTTTTATGATCAATATAATATTCGTTATGCAGAATTGCTCGACACCATTCATCACGTATTGTTCAATAAAATGGACAAAAGGTTATATGATTATTTAGTGGCTAAAACGACTCTGACCAAAAAGAATCCTTTGAAAGTTTCGCATCGTGAGATAGCGAATGAACTAGGAACCGCTAGAGAAGTAATCAGTAGAGTGATGAAAAAACTAGAAACCGAAGGAAAGATTAAACAGCATTCTAGTAGTATTGAGGTGTTTACCTCGACCAGCTACGATTTAAATTAATCATTTTCACTCCTAGTGACAACAGTCACCGTTATCTTATTTTTACCGACTTACATTTGTACTATCAAATTATAAAAAACTAAAAATAAACTAGTATGAAAAAAAATATGGGAAATGCAGATAGAATTGTTAGATTAGTAATCGCTGCAATAGTAGGAATTTTATGGATAACAGGTGTGGTTCAAGGAGTATTGGCAATTGGATTAACGGCAGTAGCAGGAATTTTTGTAGTATCAAGTGCTATCAGTTTTTGTCCATTATATTCTATTTTTGGAATAAGAACTTGCCCTCTGGAAGGAGTAAAAAAATAAGCTAGACAACTATCAGCTGAAGAACTTTCTTTTCGAGGTGTTTGCCCGAAAAGGGAGTTTTTTTAGGCCTTTTTTATAATGAATTCACAAGCTTCATCTAGCATTTTGTACACGTTTTCAAATCCTTTATCGCCACCATAATACGGGTCAGGCACTGCTTCATTAGCTCCTGGGGTTATTTCGTTTAAGATTAGTTTTACTTTATCCTTCTGAGAGTCAGATGTGCACATTGTCATTACATTGTTGTAATTGGATGTATCCATTACATAGATGATATCATAGTAGTCCAAGTCTTCAACAGTTATCTGTCTAGAGTTTTGATAAGTAATATCTATGCCATAGATACCAGCAATAGATACCGATCGTGGGTCTGGTTTCTCTCCATTATGATACCCGTTTGTGCCAGCTGAATCAATTTCCCATTCAAGCCCTGCTTCATTTGCTTTGTGTTGCAATATTCCGTGAGCAAGAGGAGAACGACAAATATTGCCTAGGCAAACCATTAGTATTTTCATAGTATCTATTTTTTGTAAAAGTAAAGGAAAATTAAAAGCCTTACTAGAATGAATTCTAATAAGGCTAAATTTATTATTTTTCAAATGGAATTAATTCAAGACAATTTCTGCTAGACCAAATGATTTTAAGTTTTTTACTGAATAAGATTTTGAAAAATTTAAAAGCGCAAATATGGTAGCGTTTTTTGGAGTTTTTTCTTTAATTGTATTCAGATTTTGTTTTAAAGTAGATGTGTTGCTCATAGGCTAAATGTGATATTTATGTTTTAGTT
>CAMZLL010000074.1 GCA_947311505.1 uncultured Cryomorphaceae bacterium | reverse complement strand
TGTATTATGTTATGTTAAATAAATAATAATTTTCCGTTTTCTATTAAAGTATTACTTTTAAGTATTCTATATATATAAATTCCATTTTTAATTTCATTGCGAAATATTTCATTTTCACCTTGAAAAAGAGGGTAACGAATAATTTGTTTACCAGAAAGGTCATACAATAGTAATTCAACATTGCCAATATTGTCAAAGACATTAATAAATAAGGTTTCTTTTACGGGATTAGCAATAACAAAGCTATTATATGATTCTCCTTCATCCTTAATTTTCAACGCTAACTGAGGATTAAATGACCAAAAGTCTTTCAGGTTAGTACCATTAGTTCCTCCTCCAGCATAAGCTGTTTGTCCAATTACAAATGACACCATATATCTACGTGCTGAACCTTCAAAATCATTTATTTGTGTCCAAGCATCCAAGGCGAAATCATATTTCCAAAAATCTTTATAGTTAATCGAACCATCTACATTATTTCCTGTACCAAGATATCCTTCCCCTAATAGTGTAAATCCTGTTGCATCTTGTCGTAAGGTATCACCTACATCTTGTTTTTGGGTCCAATAATTTGAAGTTGGGTTATACTCATAAAAATCTTTAAGTGCTGCAGAATAGGTATGTCCTGTACCAACATAAGCTTTTCCTTGATGCACAAAACTTACCGCAGACGTGCGTGGAGCTCCAATAAAATCGGCTACTTGAGTCCAAGTGTCAGAATTGGGGTTGTATTTATAAAAATCAGAAGCATAACCCGATGTTGCCTGACCTAAGCCTACATAACCTCTATTTCCAATACTAAATGCAGATGCTCCCCTTCTTTCTTCGCCTGGGAAATCTGCTATTGGTGTCCAAAGGTTAGACAAAGGGTCAAAAGACCAAAAGTCATTTTCGTAGGTATTCTGAGCATTCCTACCTAAACCTAAATAAGCCTTTCCTCCAAGAGAAAATGCTGCACATTGATATCTTTCTCCTCCTCCAAAATCAGCTTTTTGTGTCCAAGCATTGGTAGCTGGATCGTACTCCCAAAGATCATCGTAAATTATATGTGCTCCTGAATTGGTGTGTCCTAAACCTATGTAACCTTTTTCTCCGATTACAAATGCCGATGCTCTATGCCTAGCAGTTCCTCCAAAATTTGATTTCTGAGTCCAAGTATTCGAATAAATCACTATACTTGTAAAAACAAAAAACAATATGAGTAGCTTTTGACCTTTCATAGTTGCAAATATACTTAATTATATTTAATGCGACTAACATACAGATGCTTACACTAATCATCTACGTTTTGTAAACCTACTTAAAACACACTTGACTAATTCAATTTAGTAGCTCAGTTGCCGATCAAAATTTCTTGAATTAATACTCTACTTTATCTTCTTTTTCGCTCCATTTATTAAATGGTTCTAAAGCTATCTCTCTCCCTATTTGTTCAAAAGGAATACTTCTTTTTTCATAAGGAAGTGGTATTTCTTTATAAATAAACGCATCATCAAAACCAATATTGGCAGCATCTTCTTGATTACTTCCATAATACACTTTATCTGGTCTTGCCCAATATATAGCCCCTAAACACATAGGACAAGGCTCGCAGGAGGTATAAATAATGCACCCATCTAACTGAAAAGAACCAATATTTTTACAAGCATCTCTTATAGCTGTAACTTCCGCATGGGCGGTAGGATCGTTAGTTGAGGTTACTTTATTGTTTCCGCTTCCAATTATTTCCCCATTTTTCACAACGATACATCCAAAAGGACCTCCTTCATTGTTTGCCATACCTTTTAACGCAGCTTTTACAGCAGCGCTCATAAATTCTTCGTGTTTTTTCATTTCGTTCAATTTTAATTAAATACAAGATTTAACTGTAGTCATCAACTAGAGTTGAAGCAAGTAATTCAATGCTAACAGGTGAGTTACAATATAGAGTCTATAATTTTCTCAATAGTATAACCCTCTGCCTCTGCCATATAGTTGCGCACCAATCTATGTCTTAAAATAGGTTCTGCTACTGCTTTTACGTCTTCTATATCGGGAGAATATTTACCATTTAGAGCTGCATGACATTTGGCACCTATAATTAAGTATTGGCTTGCCCTCGGACCTGCTCCCCAGGTTACAAATTTCTTGATTACATCTGGTGCATCAGGTGTATTAGGTCTAGTTTTAAGGTTTAATTTCACAGCATACTCTACCACATTATCGGCTACCGGCATTTTTCTTATGAGGTTTTGAAAGTAGATAATTTCTTCTCCGGTTACTACCATTTTCAAATCGGTTTTCTTGTTGGAGGTTGTTGCTTTTACTATTGCCAATTCTTCTTCATACGTTGGGTAATCCACCCAAACATTGAACATAAATCTATCTAACTGCGCTTCAGGCAAAGGATAAGTACCTTCTTGTTCAATAGGGTTTTGCGTAGCCAACACAAAAAATGGAGCTTCTAATTTAAAATTCTGACCAGCGGTTGTTACCGACCGTTCCTGCATTGCTTCTAAAAGTGCAGCTTGTGTCTTAGGTGGTGTTCTGTTGATTTCATCTGCCAAAATGATATTGGAGAATAAAGGTCCTTTAATGAATTTAAAATTACGGGAATCGTCTAATATTTCCGCTCCAATAATATCTGAGGGCATCAAATCTGGTGTAAATTGGATTCGATTAAAACTCAATCCTAAAACATCTGCAATGGTGTTTACCAATAATGTTTTTGCCAAACCTGGAACCCCTACCAATAAGCAGTGACCTTTACTAAAGATCGAAATCAAAACTTTTTTGACAACTTCTTCTTGACCTATTATGACTTTACCAATTTCTTGGTTTAATATTTTATATTTAGTAACTAAAGCGTCTATTCCTTCCGCATCCGAATTGTACATATATATTATCTAAATTAATTTAATGAATATCGAAATTAGTGTTTTTTTCTCAGTTGAAGTCAGTTTTGGCAATTGATTTTTTTTGTCAATATTTTTCAAGAATAAAAGCTAAGTATTGTAGAAATAAATACATTTGTTTAAAGAAACTAATACACAAAGTAAAATGCCAAAAATATCATCAAGAGCGGTTGAAATGCCATCTTCTCCAATCCGGAAATTAGTTCCTTTTGCAGAAGAAGCAAAGAAAAAAGGAAGAACGGTTTATCATCTAAATATTGGACAACCCGATATAGAGACACCTAAATGTGTACTTGACAAGATGCACCATCTAAACTTAAAAGTTGTAGAATATTCTCATTCAGCTGGTTTTCAATCCTACAGAGAAGGTTTAGCTAAATATTATAAAAAACTAAACATCGACCTAGATCCTAACAATGAAATAATGGTTACTACTGGTGGATCGGAAGCATTAATTTTTGCATTTCAAGTTTGTTTTGAACCTGGTGATGAGATTATAATCCCTGAACCTTTTTATGCCAATTACAATGGTTTTGCTACTACCTCAGGTTTAAACGTTGTTCCTGTAACAGCTAAAATTGAAGATGGTTTCGCACTTCCACCAATAGAAGAATTTGAAAAAAAAATAACCTCAAAAACGAAGGGAATTCTTATCTGTAATCCTGGTAATCCTACAGGATATTTGTATAGTCAAGAAGAATTAAATACTTTAAGAGATATTGTAAAAAAACACGATCTCTTTCTTTTTGCTGATGAAGTATATAGAGAGTTTTGTTATGACGGAGCTACGCACATTAGCGCATTAACACTAGAAGGGATCGAAGATAATGTCGTTTTAGTTGATTCTGTCTCTAAAAGATATAGTATGTGTGGTGCTAGAATTGGTGCACTAATTAGTAGAAACAAAGAACTGATGGCAAGTGCGTTGAAATTTGGTCAAGCTAGACTTTCGCCTCCTACTTTTGGTCAAATTGCTGGTGAAGAAGCTCTAAATACCCCACAATCTTACTTTGACGATGTGATTGAAGAATATGTAGAACGTAGAAACATTATGGTAGATGGTCTTAACAAAATAGATGGTGTATTATGTCCAAAACCAAGTGGTGCTTTTTATGCTATAGCTAGACTACCAATTGATAATGCTGATAAATTCTGTCAATGGCTTCTTGAAGATTTTGAATACAACAACGAAACAGTTATGCTAGCACCAGCTACCGGATTTTATGCCAGTAACCTCGGTCAAAATGAAGTTAGAATAGCTTATGTACTTAATAAAACAGCTCTACATAGTGCTCTTACCTGCTTAGAAGAAGCTTTAAAAGTTTATCCTGGCAGGGTTTAACACCTAAAAAAATAGACCCTTTTAAAATTATAAGATTACTTATGTAAGCGTCCCTTTTTAATCAACTCAAGTTTCGCACCTAGTAAACTCGGTATTTTCAAGTGAAATAAATCTAAAAAAATAGCACAAAAACCAAGGTTAACCCCTTGGTTTTCCGTATTTTAGAGGTTTATAAACTAAAAAATACATTATGC
>CAMZLL010000073.1 GCA_947311505.1 uncultured Cryomorphaceae bacterium | reverse complement strand
AGATAAAATACTGTTTTCAGAGATAATACCGCTTAGTAAACAGACCAATACTTTGTTTAGCAATTGCCTTTTATTGTTTGCTTGCTGTTATAATCACAAATAGTTAGTGTTTTTCTATTAGAATAATTTTACTACTAAATCTTTTATTCTAATAGAAAAACACTAACTATTTGTGATTATAACAGCAAGCAAACAATAAAAGGCAATTGCTAAACAAAGTATTGGTCTGTTTACTAAGCGGTATTATCTCTGAAAACAGTATTTTATCTTGCATCTTAACAACTTATACAAAGAAATAAACATGCTATAAACATCACAAAATCTTAAATTTGCAAATCTTAAGACAATACCTTACCTTTGCAAACTGAAATAAAAAAGATAATAATTTACAAATTATAATATGAGTAACACAACAGAAAAATTACCTTACAAAGTAGCTGATATAAGTTTAGCTGAATGGGGAAGAAAAGAAATCAACATTGCTGAAGCAGAGATGCCAGGATTGATGGCATTAAGAAAAGAATTTGGAGCTTCTAAACCTCTTGCTGGTGCAAGAATAGCAGGTTGTCTTCATATGACAATCCAAACAGCTGTTTTAATCGAAACATTAGTAGAACTTGGAGCTGACGTAACTTGGTCATCTTGTAATATATTTTCTACACAAGATCAAGCTGCTGCTGCAATAGCTGCTACTGGCGTACCTGTATATGCTTGGAAAGGGATGAATGAAGAAGAATTTGAATGGTGTATTGAACAAACACTTTTTGCATTTAAAGATGGAAAACCATTAAACCTTATCTTAGATGATGGTGGAGATTTGACCAACATGGTTTTTGATCAATTCCCTGAATTAGTAGCAGACATCAGAGGTCTTTCTGAAGAAACGACTACTGGAGTTCATAGACTTTATGAAAGAGTTAAAAATGGGACTTTATTAATGCCTGCTATTAATGTAAATGATTCAGTTACTAAATCTAAATTTGACAACAAATACGGCTGTAAAGAATCTTTAGTAGATTCTATTAGAAGAGCAACCGATGTAATGATTGCTGGAAAAGTAGCAGTTGTTGCAGGATATGGAGACGTAGGAAAAGGTTCAGCCGCATCATTGAGAGGTGCTGGTGCAAGAGTTATTGTTACTGAAATAGACCCTATATGTGCACTACAAGCTGCAATGGACGGTTTTGCTGTTAGAACAATGGACAATGCTGTTTCTGAAGGAGATATCATCGTTACTACTACAGGAAATAAAGACATCGTAAAAGGTCGTCATTTTGAAATGATGAAGGATAAAACAATAGTATGTAATATTGGGCACTTTGATAACGAGATAGATACTGTATATTTGAATGAAAAATATGGAGATACTAAAGTAACTATCAAACCACAAGTAGATATGTACACAGTAAACGGAAAGGATATTATACTACTTGCTGAAGGTAGATTAGTAAACTTAGGTTGTGCTACAGGTCACCCATCATTTGTGATGAGTAACTCATTTACCAACCAAACTCTTGCTCAATTGGAGTTGTGGACAAACACAGATGCGTACAAAAACGAAGTTTATATGCTTCCTAAACATTTAGATGAAAAAGTAGCGAAACTACACTTAGAAAAAATCGGTGTGCAATTGGAAGTTCTATCTGAAGAACAAGCTGAATACATCGGTGTTACAGTAGATGGTCCATACAAACCAGAACACTACAGATACTAGAATATAGTATTTTTGTAATAAATATATAAAAGTCCCAAGGTTATCTAATCTTGGGACTTTTTTTGTTCTACATTTGCAGCCTAATAGATAAGAAATGAAAACATCAAAAAGAATTATGCTTTTTGCTATTGGTGCATTTATAGGCTTAATGCTTGTTGTTGTGCTATTTGCAGACAAAGACATCTTAGGATTCCTTCCCAACAATAGAGTTTTGGAAGATATTCAAAACTCAAACTTGATGATTACAGAAGATCAAAAAGCAAAATTGGAATGTCTTGATTTGGACGATTCGGATATTTTCGAAATGATAGAAAATGCAGATGTTGACTTTTCGAATAGCGTTACTTCGTATGTTAAAGAAACCGTACTACTCAAAGGCATCGAAAAAGTCATCAATGTAAAGAAATACCTACTAGAATACAAAGGCGTGACATTATCATTTTGGATTTGCTTAGACGAAAGCCTTGCTATAATTAATGTAGTAAATTCCAATTGCGAAACAGCCGACAACCTCAATAAAACGAAACTACAAGCATTATTCATGCCGGAAGATTTAGTATTCTCCAAAATGAATAAACTAGAGCTACGTCTAAATAATGAAATAGAATGCGAAATGAAATGCGTAGGCATTACAAAAGATGAATTGAAACAACTATTCGTTGATGGCAAAATACTATTCAACGAGAGTTTCCCAGATCGAAAACCCAATCCAATCTATTTCATATCCAAAAATATAAAAGGTACAGACTGGGCTTTTTGGGTTGAAATAGGTGCTACTAAAACAAGAATAAAACATCTACTCAATATATCTGGACTCGAGCTGACCAAGGATCGTTTCCTGCTTAATGAAATGTTTACCAATATAAAAGCGTATTCTCAGTGCGATTGTGCAGATCATTAGTCCTTTTCAAGATTAACATTGCAATACAGAGCAACCTATATAATTAACTAAACGCTAATAACTTTTCTTCTAATACTTTTATCTTAGCTTCTGAATCTGCTTGCTTTTTACGTTCCATTTCCACTACCTTTTCGGGTGCTCCATTTACAAACTTTTCGTTGCTTAGTTTCTTCATTACGATATTGAGAGAACCTTTTGCATAATCCAATTCTGATTTAAGTTTTTCAATCTCAGCTTCTACATCTATATCTTCTGAAAATGGTATAAAAAACTCATTGGAGCCTACGATAAATGAAAATGAATTGTCTATTTTAGAGTCAACATATTCCAATCTACTGATGTTTCCAATTTTCTGAATCAAAGCATCAAAAGACTTGTCAATCTCTCCATTTACTTTGATATGCAATTCTATTTCTATCTTATTGGCAATGTTCTTACCCTTACGAATGTTTCTAATATTGGTAATCACTTCTTCTGCACCGTCAAACGATTTAAGTACAACCTCATCTACCGTATTGGCTTTTGGCCAAGATGCCACCATTACACAGTCCTTATCATCTCTTTCTTGCATTAAATGCCATAATTCTTCGGCTATAAATGGCGTAAAAGGATGCACCAATTTCAATAAAGTCTCAAATAATTCTATTGTTTTTGCATAGGTTGCAGCATCTATTGGTTGCTGATATGCAGGTTTTACAATCTCTAAATACCATGAACAGAAATCATCCCAAATCAACTTATAGGTCATCATCAACGCTTCTGATATTCTGAATTTATCATAACTATCGTTAATTTCTCCGATAGCTTTTGACAGTTTACTTTCAAACCATTCGATACCTTTTACGGCATACGCTGGTTGCTCTATTTCTTCAACTTCCCAAGACTTCACCAATCTAAAGGCATTCCACATTTTGTTGGTAAAGTTTCTTCCTTGTTCACATTGCGAACTGTCAAACGGCAAATCGTTTCCAGCAGGGCTACTCAATAGCATTCCTACACGAACACCATCTGCTCCAAATTTATCAATCAAAACTAATGGGTCTGGACTGTTCCCTAATGATTTAGACATTTTACGTCCTAATTTATCTCTTACAATTCCGGTATAATAGACATTCTTAAATGGTAATTCTCCTTTATACTCATACCCTGCCATTATCATTCGAGCTACCCAAAAGAACATAATCTCTGGTGCGGTAACCAAATCATTGGTTGGATAGTAATAATCCAATTCCTTGTTGTCTTTATCTGCGTCAAAGCCTCCAAAAACTGCCATCGGCCATAGCCAGGAAGAAAACCAAGTATCCATTACATCCTCGTCTTGTTTGAGGTCATGAACGGTCATGGTATCGTTTCCTGTAGCTTTTTTTGCTTTTTCCAATGCTTCCACAATCGTCTCTGCTACTACATAATCGTTTGGTCCTTCACCATAAAAATAAGCAGGTATCTGATGCCCCCACCATAGCTGACGAGAAACACACCAATCTTTGATGTTTTCCATCCAATGCTTATACGAGTTTTTAAATTTCGCTGGGTGAAACTTCACTTTGTCGTTCATAACGTTTTCCAAAGCTGGTTTTGCGAGATTCTCCATTTGGCAGAACCATTGCAAAGATAATTTTGGCTCAATCACAGCATCGGTACGTTCCGAAAAACCTATTTTATTGATGTGATCTTCTGTTTTTACTAAAAATCCTTGTGCCTCTAAATCTTCTGAAATTTTCTTTCTTACATCAAAACGATCCATACCTACATACATTCCTGCACGCTCATTTATGGTTCCGTTATCATTAAAGATATCAATGCTTTGTAGGTTGTGTTTGATTCCCAACGTATAATCATTGGGGTCATGTGCTGGTGTTATTTTAAGACAACCCGTACCGAATTCTGTATCTACATACTCATCCATTATGATCGGAATGGCTCTGTTTACAATTGGTATGATTACATTTTTTCCTTTTAAATGCGAAAAACGTTCGTCATTTGGATTGATACAAATTGCTGTATCTCCCAAGATGGTTTCTGGTCGAGTCGTTGCTACGGTTACCCATTCATCTTCTGTTCCTTCAATTTTATATCTGATGTAGAATAACTTAGAATTTACTTCTTTGTGGTTTACTTCTTCATCGCTCAAAGCGGTAAGTGCTTGCGGATCCCAGTTAATCATTCGCACACCTCTATAAATCAACCCTTTGTCAAATAAATCTACAAACGTTTTCACTACAGATTTGTAATATCCCTCGTCCATTGTGAAATGCGTACGATCCCAATCGCAAGATGCTCCCAATTTCTTCAATTGATCTAAGATGATTCCGCCATGTTTGTGCGTCCATTCCCAGCAATGCTCCAAAAACTCATCACGAGTAAGATCCTCTTTTGAGATTCCATCATTTTTGAGTTTATTTACCACCTTAGCTTCTGTAGCAATAGATGCGTGATCAGTACCAGGCACCCAACACGCATTTTTACCCAACATACGTGCTCTACGCACCAAAACATCCTGTATCGTGTTGTTAAGCATATGCCCCATGTGCAACACACCTGTAACGTTTGGTGGCGGTATCACTACCGTATATGCCTCTCTATCATCGGGTGTTGACGAGAAGAATCCATTCTCCATCCAATATTGATACCACTTGCTTTCGGTCTTTGACGACTCGTATATTTTAGGAATTTCCATTTGTTTGTTGTATTAAGGATGCAAAAATAATGGTTTCCCACGATATGAGAAGAATTACCCTTGTTTTTTTAAACAAAATATATTTAAAAGCTTTCGCTCGAAAAAAACGGGATTAGGAGAGAAGGAACTTTAATATCGAAATCACCCCCCGCCTCAACCAATTCTTTTACACTACTGCCTTTATTTTCAATTGAAAAAAAAGT
>CAMZLL010000072.1 GCA_947311505.1 uncultured Cryomorphaceae bacterium | reverse complement strand
GGTAGTACGTTTCTCAAATTAAAACAAAAGTTTAATCCTGATAGCCTAGGAATTATCTCGTTTTACAAAGAATTAGATAAAAACTGTAAGTTAAGAAAATAGGGTCTTGGTCCACACCCAAATGACACATTTGACCTAGAGCTACCGGTATAAAAAATATGCAAATGTGTTTCATCGTTATTGGTGTATTTAGCCCAATTATCTAACTTACAGTTTTTATCTAATTCTTTGTAAAACGAGATAATTCCTAGGCTATCAGGATTAAACTTTTGTTTTAATTTGAGAAACGTACTACCGTTCAACTCCTTTGAGAAAGTGTATTGATACACATTGTTACCTACTCCCGATCTTGAAACAATCAAAGAATCATCTATTCTTTTTAGACGCGTTCTCCAGCGACCTTCAATCTCTATTTCATTGGTTTCCTCATTAAAAGATTTAATATACAGTAAGCGCTTGGGATTAAAACTGGAAACTGTTTTTACTCTATCCCATCCGTTTTCGTCAGTATGAAACAATACGGTATCTAAAACGAATTCGATTCGTGAATCGGGTATAAAATGGTCTATTCCGTCAGCTGTTTTGAGAACAGGCTTAGCAAACTTCTTATAAAATTCATTTACCAAAACATATTGTTCCTGTATATAGGCCAAACTATCTTCCACAAAATTCTCAGGATCCTCGTAAGATTTTTTCATAACATGAGCCACTACTTTAATCTGAATAGGAGGATGCGACCACAATGCGGTAGATTCATAAGGAATGTAATCTTCTATATCACTTTGAGCAAGGTTAGAGATCGTAAGTAATGTAAGTAAAAAAGATATTAAAACTGTTTTCATAACCTATCTTCTTCCATATCCATAACTAAATCCTATTCGATATCTCAAAAAGAATTCAAAACCTCCCATACCATTTGTCGCCACCTTTAGAGAGCTAATATTAAGGTCGTAACCTAATCCTGCTGTAATTCCTGAATAGTTAAATCCCGCAGTTACTAAGAAAGCATCACCTGTTCTAAAAAAAGAACCAATAGAAACTGATTTTTCTTCATAATAACCTGTGTAATGTGAACTTTCTTGCAGAAAATACTTTACTTCAGTTCCGATATTCAATTCTTGATTTGGTCCTTGTTTAAAAACAAACACACCTGGCACGAGCCCCAATTTAGTATTCGGCAACCTAATTTCAGGATGAAAAGAAAGCGAAACATGTCGATAAAGTTTATCATCTGCATTGATAAAAGTAACTTCTGGTTTTATGATATTGTTTATAGCTATTCCTCCATGCAAATCTACATTGGGAGATAATCGTCCTTGTAAATAAACACCAGCAGCCAAATCAAATACAGTCTTAATATCATCGTAAAAAGGCTCTTGGTTAAATTTAGTATTATCATAGCCATCTCCAACCCATTGCACACCCCAGTTAAAGTTGTCATAGTTAATTTTGTATTGACCAAACCCTCCCGAAGCTCCAAATGAAAGGTGTAAATCTTTTTGAACTTCCATAGCATACGACAAATCAAAGTTGAAGTTAGAGCGTGTAAACTTCCCTTCACCTGCTTGACTATTGTAGAATGTCATACCCATCCCTATAAAACCATCTTTTATTTTTTTGTCAAATGTTTTTACATCAGCGGCAAAAGACATTGTTTTATATGGTGTCGTGGACACACTCGCCCATTGATTTCGATAACTCATAAAAAAACGAGCATCTCCATTAGTCATTCCTGCTGCTGCTGGATTTGTCATTAAAGCATTCCCAAAAAACAAACTATTGTGTTTATCTGCTTGCGCTACACCAAGTTTAGTCATTAACGAAAGTAAGATCACTATGTAAATTGATTTTTTCATATTTCGTTTTATTTAATTAACGTAACGTTTCCTTTCAAAATATTATCTTTAGACGTACTATTATCATAGGTAACATAATACGTAAAAACTCCTGGATTTAAAACTTTTCCTTGGAAAGTTCCGTCCCATCCCTGAGATTGGTCTATAGTTTCAAATACCTTTTGTCCGTATTGATTGAAAATGACAAAATGCATATTTACAATTCCAAATCCTTGCACTTTTAACACATCATTTATTTCATCCCCATTGGGAGAGAATGCAGAAGGCACTCCTATCGCCTCTACAATTTCTACTTCAATAAGCACACTATCACTGGCGCTACAATCAAAACTATTGGTAGCAGTAACTACGTAATAGGTGGTATCTTCTGGTGTTACCTGAGTAAACGTACAATAATCACAATCTACACCGGTTGAAGGTGTCCATAAATAATCATAAGCATCGTCAGGATCCAACACTTCGATAGGAACAGTCTGACTAGAAATAATACTAGTGTCTCCTATTGCAAACACTTCAGGATTAGGATTCACAATAACCCCTACGCTACTTGCATCAGATCCATATAGATTCATTGCGTTAAGCGATATAGAGAACGCTCCTTCATTGCTAAAACAAATAGGACCTGGATTAGGCAAATTAGATGTAGCAGGTGTTCCTCCAGTTATTGTCCATTGATAAGATGTAGCTCCTACACTTGTATTGGTAATAGTAATACAATCGTCTTCACAGATTACCGAATCTGTTACCGTAAATCCAGATGTTGGAGGATTACAAGCAACTATTGTTATTATTTGTGTTTCGGTATTGGTTCCTGTTCCATCGGTAACAGTAAAGGAAACCGTATAATTCCCTGCTAAAGCATAACACTCTGGAGCGGTTGGATTTTCAAGATTAGAGGTATTACCATTTCCAAAATCCCAAGCAAATGTAGCTGGACTAACATATAGACTTGTACTTGTATAGGTTAGGCAATCGCCTTCACAATACGGACCTGCGGGAGCTATATTAATATTGGCATCAGGTTGTGTACACGAAGAAACCGTTATCGCCATTCCAGTAGAATCTATAACTGTAGGCGGAAAAGTAGAAGCATCTATCATTAAGAAAGTAACCCAATATGTTCCAGCAGTATTATAACAAATATTAGTAGCATTATCGCCAGTAGGATTTAACGCTGTACCTGTACCATTGTCGATATTATACCCTGTAGTTACTCCTGCTGGTGCGTTGGTTTGTGTCCCTGTAAAATCTATACAATCGCCCACACATATTGTAGCACTTGGAGAAACGGTGAATGAAACACTTGGTGCGGTGCACGCAGTAACGGTTATTGCCATTCCGGTAGAATCATAAACAG